>DNPC01000100.1 GCA_003501565.1 Planctomycetaceae bacterium
CGGCAGGGTATCGGCAGACGAGACCGCGATTACGTAGTTGAACGAATGCCCCGACAGAGTCTGCGTTGCGTTGGGGCTCAAGAGAGCAGATCCTCTAATCTGTTTGCTGGCTAGCAGGTTCGTGCGGTTCAAAGACGGTGTTGCGTTTGCGCTCTGCCTCCAGGGTGGCGCCGATCGCGGCTTGATAGAGTCGTTCTTGAGCGCGGTAGCTTTCCGCAGTGTCCTTGGCGACGCGTCGTTTGTAACACCCATCTTCACCAAGCTTCCAGCTATTTGAGTTGTCCTTGAAGTACCCGTAGAGGATTCGTACCAGCCGTTTTCGGCAACTTGGATCGTCAATCGGGACGAGGAGTTCGACACGCCGATCCAAATTGCGTGGCATCCAATCAGCGCTGCTGATATAGATCAAATCGTCGCCACCGTGTTTAAAGTAGATGATTCGCGCGTGTTCAAGCACCCGATCGACGATGCTATTGACCCTAATGTGATCGCTAAGCCCTGGTACGCCCGGCCGCAAGCAACAGATTCCGCGAATATTGAGGTCCACTTTGACGCCGGCCTGCGACGCACGGTAAAGAGCTTCGATGAGTGCCGGGTCGACAAGTGAATTGAGTTTTGCGGCAATTGCAGCAGGTTGACCTTGTTGGCAGCGTTTGATCTCAGCATCAATCAGGCTGAGCAGTTTTGAGCGGAGGCCCAGCGGCGCGGCTTCGAGCACATTGAATTCTTGTGGCTGGCTATAACCCGTGACTGCGTTGAAGAATGCGCTCGCATCCATTCCATATTGGTGATCGCAAGTCAGGTAACTGATATCTCCGTAGATCCGAGCCGTCGCTTCGTTGTAGTTGCCGGTTCCGAAATGCATGTAGCGGACGATACCATGCGGCTCGCGGCGGACGATGGTGCAGATTTTGGCGTGTGTTTTCAGGTTCTTTACACCGTAAATGACCTGCACTTGGGCTTCTTCAAGTTCCTGTGCCCACTCGATGTTGCGGGCTTCGTCGAACCGCGCCTTGAGTTCAACGATTGCCGTCACGTACTTTCCACGTTCGGCCGCCTTGCGAAGGGCATGGACGATTGGGCTCTTGCGACTGGTTCGATAAAGAGTCTGTTTGATTGCCAGCACATCTGGGTCGTCGGCAGCCTCTTGGATGAGACGGACAACGGGTTCAAAACTCTCAAAAGGGTGGCAGAGTAAGATCTTCTGTTCAGCAATATTCTCGAACATCGTCTTGGTAGCATCGATCTGCGGACTCTTTTGAGGTTGCCAAGGTTCGTACTGCAGGTGTTGGTAGCCTTCCAGTCCGCTCAACGGCATAAAGGCCGAGAGGTCCAGTGGTCCTGGAATGGAGATCGTATCTTTGGTGGAGACCTCTAGGCAATCACGCAGGAAGTCGACGACAGCTTCCTCAGCATTTTGGTCAATCTCCATACGGACGCAGTCAGCGGTTTTACGAAGTTGCAAAAGGTCTTTCATGCCGTGCAACAAATCAGACGCCGAGTCCTCTTGGAGGCTGATGTCGGCGTTCCGCGAGATCCGAAAAGTGGTCACCGCTTGGATCTCTTCACCGGGGAAGAGTCGATCGACATGGTGCGCCACAACTTGTTCTAGCAACGTGTAGCAGTGCCCGTTGTCGGCCGGTAGCGTAATGATTCGCGGCAAGACGCGCCCAAGTGGGATAATTGCAAATCGAGGAAGGCCATCGCCCGACTCAGCTGTATCAGGTTCGCCCGTAGGATCTGCAATACGCTTGGCTGGTGCCGGAGTGTCATCGTCTGTTGTTTTGGCTGCGGTGAGCATTACACAAATGTGCAAACCGTTGCTATGAAGCAAAGGGAAGTGCATTCCGCGGCGGACAGCAATTGGCGAAAGCACCGGGAAGATCTCTTCTTCAAAGATCTGCTGGGCGGCGTCGCGATGCTGGGCTGTGGCCGCATCAAGCTCGATGCGTTCAATGCCCTGTAGTTTCAGCTCCGGTTCGACCTGCTCCAAGAATGTGTCGTACTGGCACTGAATCATGCGTTTGGTTCGGTCGCGTATCGCTGACAATTGCTCTGCGACTGACATACCAGCTGGATCAGTCGACGCAATTGAGGCCTTATGCTGCAGTTGCAGCCCGCCGACGCGAACCATGAAGAACTCATCCAGATTACTGGACGTGATAGCCAGAAACTTTAGTCGCTCCAGTAGCGGTGTCGCTTCATCGCGAGCCAAGTCGAGTACTCGTTGATTGAATTCCAACCAGCTAAGTTCACGATTGATGTAATTTTCCGGTTCAATCGGCATCGTTAAAGTCTTCCAAACCAACTTGGCATCTATTGCGGGCTGCTTTTGTGTTGCCTGCGTCGCACATTCAACACTTCAGCATATCTTTCATCGGCTTTCGCGGGAATTGGTGGAGAACTGCGACCGACGCAAGTGGTGCCTATTGTAAGCGGATCGTGCGAATGAAAGGGAAGCGTCCCTCTGACCACGAATGCCAATCAGAGTCCTGGAGCCACGACGCATACTTGCACCGAAATCCGCTTGCGACCGCTGGTAGCCTCACGGCGACAGTCAAACTCGTGAGTGTTGGGAAGATGTGTAGCCAAGTGCTACCAATGCGGCGTGTTGGACTCGCCGAGCTGCGAGACCCTAGTTTGCCGTAACCGTTCCAACAATGGTCGTGTTGTAGTCACCGGTAGCAAACGTACCAAAGGTATCGGTGATGAAGCGGACGGTAAGTGCCAATTCTGCGCGGCCGATGCCATTAGAAGACGCGGAAACAGTTGCCTCGCTCAGTCCGCTCGCATAATCAGATGCCGCATCGGCGGTACCCACGTTCCAGCTACCCGGACCTGCAATATTGCCGACTGCCAAGGCGAGTCCAACGTCGCGTTGGAATGGCTGGTTTACATGGTTGAAGGGAGTCTGAGCGGTGAAAGACACTGAAACGCCGCCAGGTGCGTTCGCCTTGACCGTCCAGTTCTGTGGAGAAAAAACCTGATCCGCGTTTGTCTCATCGTGTACCAACTGCTGCAATCCACCGGCTGCGGTGATCGCTGCACTAGTCGGTACGTTTACTCGAAACGCCTGCCCAGCGGTAGTCTGCGCGGAAGCGCAGCGCGTTGCAAATAGGAGGATCAGGATTGCGAGCAGACGTATCACGGTACACGTAGCAAGTGGGGGGAATCTTGCGGGTATACCATTGAGCCTATTACAACACGGTTAGCGGGACTGTTACCGAAGCGCTTCAAAATACTACCAATTGCCCTTCGACGTCGGATTGTGCCGGTTGAATTGGTCGTTAGCGGTGTAGACGGCTCTCCACCATTTTCAAGCCTGATGTTCCCGCGGCATCGTCTTACTAAGGAGGGAGTCGGCTGCTGCTTTGGTTGCCGACGCACGGCGTGGTGGCTGCGAAGTTTGGTAAATAGGAGGTGTTCGTTGGGTGTCACTACAGTTTTTGCGAACCGGCAACCCAGGCATGGCTAATGCGGCCAGTCAGTTCTTGGTGGAGCAGCGGCGTGTTGGTGCTTGCCGACGCAAGCTCAGCGGGAGTCACTTTCCAAGTCAGCTGTGGATTAAACGCGATTACATCCGCTTCGGTTCCTGGAGTGAGGCTGCCAGCTTCGATACCGAGTACTTTGGCCGGATTGGCGGACATGACTTCGATAGCTCGCGACCAAGTAAGTTTGCCTGGCTTGATAAGATGTGTGTGCAGCTGGGAAAGACATACATCCAAAGAAGTAATGCCAAAAGGAACTATATCTAGCTCCTGCATCTTTTTCTCGAGTGATTTGGGCTGGTGGCCCGACGAGATAACGTCGATCGTGCCATCGCGAACTGCCTCTAGGCAGGCCTCGAGATGGTCGGTGCTGCGCAGCGGAGGACTGACCTTTAGGTTTGCGCTAAACGAACGTAGCGTTTCGTCGTGTAGGCATAGATTCGCGATGTTGACCCCAACCGTTACCTGAACGTCGCGCTGCTTGCTACGTCTGACAAGTTCTACACTGCCGGTTGTCGAAATACCGTGTAGGTGAAGCCGACCGCCAGTGGACTCAAGTAAACGTAGGTCGCGTGAGGTCGCTAAATCTTCTGCTTCGGCCGGTATCGGAGCGAGTGCCAGGACCAATTGTGTTAAGCCTTCATGCATGACGCCGCCGCGTGTCAAGCTGGGGACTTCGGGGCGATCAATGATTGGCCGGTCGAACATCGAACAATACTCGAGCGCTCGACGGAGCAACGCGGTGTTGCTGATCGGGCGTGGAGAGTCGCTGAGTGCGATAGCGCCGGCATCGACCAATGAGCCTATCTCGGCGAGTTCATCACCCTCACGGTCTTTACTAACGCAGCCGACTGGAAACACGCGGCATGAATCAGCCCGAGCTGCTTTTTGCCGGATGAACTCAACCGTTGCGGGCGAGTCGACGGGAGGGTCCGTGTTGGCCGCGCAAGCGATCGAAGTGAATCCGCCCCGGATCGCAGCGCCCGCGCCGCTGGCAATCGTCTCGTTTTCTTCGCGGCCGGGTTCACCGAGCTCGGGCAAAATGTCGACTAAACCTGGTGCGATGATATGATCACGCAGATCTACGTGCTGCGCGGTGGATGGGATGTTGTCGTCGGTCGGATCAATTGCTGCGACCTTGCCATCGACAATAAGTAGGCGACCAGGACGGTCAATTTTCTGGCTGGGATCGACCAAGTGCCCTTCCAATAGCCAGTTCTTATCCGCGTTTGCCACGTTGGGTGCTCCGGGCTGTTTTCGAATGCTGTGGTTCTTTGCAGGTGCTGATCAGTTGGGCAGGGTCCGCTCAAGTAGAAGCCATAGCCCCGCCATGCGCACCGCAATTCCATTGGAGACTTGTTGCAGGATGACCGAATGGGGGCCGTCGGCGACTTCTGGCGTAATTTCGACGCCGCGGTTAATTGGCCCAGGCGCCATGATCAGGATATCGTCTTTGGCACGTTGCATCCGCCGTGCATCCATGGCGTATAGTAACGCGTACTCACGAACGGACGGGAATGGTCGTGTTGCTTGGCGTTCGAACTGAATTCGCAACAAGTTCAAGACGTCGCACCGGGGAAGAACATCGTCGAGATTATGGGCGACTTCAATTCCTAGCGTTTCCCACTGCTTGGAAACAAGGGTTGCGGGGCCGCAAACGATGACGTGGGCACCAAGTTTTTGCAGGCCGAAAATATTGGATCTAGCCGTTCGGCTGTGCGCGATATCGCCCACTAATGCGATGGTTAGCCCTGAGATCTGCTTCCGATGCTGGCGAATCGTCAAGATATCTAATAGGCCCTGTGTCGGATGCTCGTGGGGACCATCACCTGCGTTAAGCACCGGGCAATTGAGGTGTTCGGCAAGCAAATGGCTGGTGCCTGGCGTTGAATGACGAACAACAACTGCACCGGCACCCATCGCCTCAATCGTCTTAGCGGTATCGATAAACGTCTCGCCCTTGGCAACCGATGATCCTGAAGCGGCGAATTCGACCGTATCTGCCCCCAACCGTTTAGCGGCCAACGAAAAACTATTGCGTGTACGCGTGCTGTTTTCAAAGAACAAGTTGGCGACGGTCCGGCCGGTTAGCAGATCGAGTTTCCGGCCGGCCTGGTTAAAGCGGGCTAACAGATGTTCTGCCGTGTCGAGCAGTACCGTGATGTCCTCGGCCGACAAGCTCTCCAGATCCAGGAGGTGATCGTGGTGCCAGGCGCCCGCTAAACGCGAAAGTTCTTGATCGAGTTCTGTAGACATTCTCTCGGTACCCTTGGGCCTAACCCATGTCCTTTAACTTGCGCTCTCCCCGGGCGTCAGCGTGCGAGCCGTAA
>DNPC01000573.1 GCA_003501565.1 Planctomycetaceae bacterium
TTCGTGGGGCAGTGGCTCCGCGTCGATCAGGTAAACGCAACGACGCCCGACGATGGACTGTACCCCGAATACGACGAGCTACTTGGCAACGCGATCCCGCTGGAAACTCAGCTGTTCTTCGCTGAACTGGTCAAAAATAATGCCAGTTTAGTGACCTTGGTTGATTCCAACTTCACGTTCGTGAATCGGAGGCTTGCCGAACACTATGATATCCCTGGGGTTTCCGGCCAGCACTTCCGCCGCATCACGTTACCTAAAGATAGTGTTCGCGGCGGGATACTCACTCAAGCGGCGATCTTGAAAACGACTGCCAATGGTACAACGACATCCCCCGTAATGCGTGGGAACTTTGTCTTGACCAATCTGCTTGGCACTCCACCTTCACCTCCGCCGCCTGATGTTGGCTCAATTGAACCAGACATTCGAGGTCAAACGACTATTCGTGAGATCCTGGCAGCACATCGTGAAAATGTCAGCTGCAACCAGTGTCACCGTTTGATTGATCCGCCTGGATTTGCACTTGAGTCCTTTGATCCAATTGGCGGCTACCGTGAACATTATCGCGCATCGGGCGGTGTCCGAAGCGCGGGCGGTTTCGTTCAAAAACTACCGCCCAAGCAGGGCCCCAAAGTTGATTCGAGTGGTGAAACGCCTGAGGGTCAGGCGTTCACCGGCATTCAGGATTACAAGAAAATCCTGCTCCAAAATGAGGAAGTGTTGGCTCGCAACTTTATCAACCAACTAATCGCTTACTCGACCGGCTCAGCGGTACAATTCGCCGATCGGGACGAGGTCGATCAAATACTCGCGCGACATCGTGATGGTCACTACCCGATCCGCGATCTAATCCACTCCGTAGTTCAGAGCGAACTATTCCGTCGGTAGTAAAACAGCAAATGCACCGGATTTTTGGGAACGAAGATGACTACTGTACAGCGCCGAACGATGTTGAAGGCAGCAGGTGTGTCGTTGGCTCTACCGTGGCTGGAATGCATGGCATCCACAAAGGATTCGCAGACTCCCCCGCCGCGACGCAGCGTGTTCATTTGCACAGCGCTCGGCTTGCACCCACCGAATCTGTGGCCCACAACTCCAGGCAGCGACTACGAAGAAACTGAGTACCTGAAGCTCCTGCGGGAACACCGCAATGACTTTACTCTGTTCTCGAATCTACAACACGAAGACCAAACGGGCCGCCAACCCCACGATAGCGAGATGACCTTCCTGACCGCTGCGCGTAAGCCGGGCATGGGGGGATTTCGCAACTCGATATCCGTTGATCAACTCGCTGCAGCAAGTATTGGCACTTCGACACGTTTCGCGTCGCTGACACTTGGCACAATGAAAGCCCAGAGCCAATCCTATACAGCCGGGGGCATAATGATCCCCGCTGAAACCAGCCCAGCTCGACTATTTGCAAAACTGTTTTTGTCGGGTAAACCGGAAGAGGTCCGCCAGCAGACCCAACGTTTGGCTGACGGACAGAGTGTCCTAGACCAACTTGGTCAACAGACCCGTCGCTTGCGGGGACGCGCAAGCAGTTCAGACAATCACCTGTTAGCGGATTATCTCGAATCAGTTCGAGAAGCAGAGAAGAATCTATCTAAGCAAGAAGCCTGGATGAAGACGCCGAAGCCCAAAATTGATGCCGCAGCTCCTACCGACATTCCCGACGCAGCTGATTTACTGGGACGCACGCGACTCTTACTCGACCTGGTGCCGTTGATCATACAAACGGATTCGTCGCGAGTAATCACGGTCATGATTCAAGACCACTTCGTAGTACCCAAAGTTGAAGGGGTTTCGGGAAATCACCACAACCTGTCACATCACGGACAAGATCCAGATAAGATTGCGCAGCTCCAGCGAATTGAATCGGGAATCGTGGATAGCTTTGGAAGCCTGCTGACGTCTATGAAAACACGTCGGGAAGCGGGTGGTAGTTTGCTCGACCGAACCTCAATTCTCTTTGGCAGTAATCTAGGTAACGCTAACGCGCACCACGCCCGCAATCTGCCGATCATCCTCGCAGGAGGTGGGTTCAAGCACGGAAGCTATTTACCGCAACGTGAAGGCACACCACTTTGCAATCTGTACGTCCAATTGCTCCAGTCAGCTGGAGTGCCCTGTGAACAATTTGGCCAAAGCACCGGTGCGTTGACTTGGCATTAGCTGGAACCCGGTCGCCGCCAGAATCTTTCAATCTACAACAACCTTCTAGGCAGCGGCGTTTGCCAACCTGTTCGTAGCTCTCTCACCGTTCTCTAAACGGTTCAGCCGCGGCCAAGCACTCGGCCTTGTGCTGTAAAGAGCCGTGGGACGACTGCCGCGGAAACCCAAAATGTCGTTTAGCCCGGTGTATCGCCACTCTTACTTCTGCTCTGCCCCACAACCGGCGAACGAAGACCCCCTATTGGGATTAAGCACGCGGAGCAATCACAATTTTTTATCGTGCGCTTGGAAGTACAGCGGAAAGATTGATTCCATTTTGTTGCAGGCAAGAGTTAAACTTAATTCTGGCTCAAGCCTTGATCGTTTTGTTCATATGATTGCCGACGACGATGAAAATCCATTTCCAATGCCCAAGCTGCACCAAGACTTACTCAGTTGATCCCAAGTATGCAGGCAAGAATGCCAAATGCAAACAATGCGGTGCGACGATGCTTATACCGACGGAATCCACGCTGAAGCCCTCACGGACCAGCCAATCCGACTCAGCCGGTGAAAGTGCACCTACGTCCAGCGACAAAGAAACAAAACCAGCGGTGATTCAAGCAGTCGCTGTCAACAAGAGCCAACCCCGGGAAGACAACGTTGTTCGCGCGAAGGATGTTGGCAAATCGCCTGCACATTCACAGTCAGAAGAAGTGCATCGAGACGCATCAAAGCGTTTGAACCAAGATCCAGAGCACATTACGACCGAAGAACTCCTAAGCGAGATCAAAGGTCAGATTTCTCCTGTCCCTACATCACTCTCGTATC
Organism: Planctomycetaceae bacterium; assembly: GCA_003501565.1. Lineage (GTDB taxonomy): Bacteria > Planctomycetota > Planctomycetia > Pirellulales > Pirellulaceae > Aureliella. The sequence goes on from DNPC01000573.1 coordinate 2,983, forward strand.
GCTTGGTCGCTTCGCTGGTAGCGTTGGTGATGGTACTCTTGCCGTTGATCTACATCGGCATCATTGTGTTGGTTGCCTACGGAGTCTACAGCTACGCAATCCATGGTGTTGGAATCTTCCAGGCGGATACGGGCCCTCGTTCAGGACGCGGCGGATTCGCACTCATCCTAATGTACGTCGGTCCGTTGGTCATAGGCTGCGTAACGGTGCTTTTCATGATAAAGCCGCTGTTCGCCAAGCCGGCTAAACGACAGGCGATGCGGAGAATCCCCCGCGAGACCGACCCCAAACTTTTCGAGTTCGTCGACGCGTTATGCGAAGCCGTTCATGCACCGAAACCGAAACGCATCCAAATCGATTGTGATGTCAATGCCTCAGCTTCCTATGGTCGAGGCTTGATGAGTATCTTTCTACCGAGCGATTTGGTCCTCACAATTGGACTTCCGCTTGTAGCTGGCCTTAACACTCGGCAGCTAGCGGGAGTACTTGCCCATGAGTTTGGGCATTTCAGCCAGGGGTTTGGTATGCGAATCAGTTACCTAATTCGATCTATAAGCCTGTGGTTCGCGCGTGTCGTCTACGAACGCGATCGGTGGGACGAATGGCTTGAGAATCTATCACAAAGCCTCGATATCCGGCTGGGCGTTGTACTCTACCTGGCAAGGATAGCAGTTTGGTTTTCACGCCGCATCCTGTGGGTGTTAATGATGGTCGGCAATGGAGTTTCGTGTGCGTTGATGCGGCAGATGGAATATGATGCTGACCTGCATGAGATTCGATTTTCCGGCTCCAAGACATTCGAATCTACCGCAATACAGCTTCGCCGGCTGGGATACGCGATGCAGGAAGCATTTAGCGACCAACAAGAGTTCTTCGTCAAAGGGCAACTGGCCGCAGACATGCCAGAACTGGTTCGCACGAATCGTGATCACCAGACCAACTCAGCGGTCAAAGAAATTCTTGCTCCCATCGAAACGGAACGCACTAGCTGGTTTGCGACCCACCCCTCAGACAAGGATCGAATTGCTCATGCACAACGTGCTAGCGCACCGGGGATTTTCTCATTAGAACGCCCCGCACGGCTGCTGTTTTCACATTATGAAAAGTACTGTGTGGCAACAACGCAAGACTTATTCGACCAAGTTATCGGCAAACGCGAACTGAAGTCCACGAAAATCGTTCCAAATGACCAGCTGATTGTGCATAAAGAAAATGCGCAGGCCGGTCGCGATGCGCTGGGCTTGATCCTGGGGAATTCCTTCCAGGTTTTGCGTCCAATTGATCTCACCTTTTCAGCTATCGAAAATGCGGAAGAAGTGGGCAAGAACACGATCAATGCGATGACGCCTGCCCGCGATGAGTATGCCGCCCACTGCAAGCAACTCGATGAACTCGAGACTGAGTGGATCAAATGTGGAAATCTGAGTTTCCTTTTGGACTTGGACATAAAACTGAAGCAGAAGGACTTTGACGTCCCCGTTGGCAGTGCTGCCCAGACGCGCAACAAACAGGAGGAAATCCGGCAAGAGCTTCAAACGAAATCCTCCCAAATGCAACCATACGAAGCGCTGCTTGCGCAACGCTTCTCGGCTGCATTGACACGTTTGCCGAAATTGGCCAACGCAGGTGTCCCAGAGGCGAGAGCCGCTTATCTGAGCGCAAAACGCTTATCAGCAGGCTATCCCGAAATTTTGAAGGTACTCGCCGACGCCACCAGGTTGCGGAACGATTTTGCGCAGTTAGCGTTCTTCTTTGCAGCCGTGGATACTTCTTCGCTTAACGATAAGCAAATCACCGGCATCCGGGAAAAAGGGGCATCCGTTTACAATGCAGCAAAGAAGATCCGCAATCACTTTCTGTCCACACCGTATCCGTTGGAACATGCCGAGGCTGACATCACAATCGCTCGGTATTTGATCGAAGTTCTCCCCGAAGACGAGGATGACTTGGCGGAGATTTGCCAGGCTGCAAACGCGATTACGGAAGGCTACATGCGATTGTACTTTTCAGCCCTGGCCGAAACATGCCGCATTATTCAGTACAGTGAATCTGCGCAACAATCGAGCACTTAGGCATCTCGTCTTGCGACGATTGCCCTCTTCGTTCCCGCATTTGGCAAAACCGGTCAGCACCGTAGTGCCATCCGGCTACCAACCTACCAACAATCGCTGGAGCGCTTCGGTCTTCGGCGCACCTTCGTGAAAATCGAACGCGCGGAAATAGCGGTATTGCTCCCGTTCAGAATTGGTGCTGCGGATAATCATCAGCAAGTACTCGCAAGCCTTTGAGCTGCGGCAACGCCATACGATATCGCGACCAGCGGGTGTGTTCCACTCGCTACCAACCCGCTCAAGCCAAGCGGTGAAGTAATCGTCCCATTTTCCGTCGGCTGCGATTCCCAAAGCCTCCAGATACCAGCGGTCTTTCCCATCGTGTTGCAGCGCTAAGTCGACCCACAAGGATTTTGCCTCGGATAGTTCGTTATGGCGGAGGGCGACCAAGAGTTCGCGCCGTACATGACTTGAAGGATGCTCCTTCAAACGACTGACAATTCTTAGTACGTCTGCATCATGTTGACGAGCCATCCGAATTCCCGTGATGACGATGTTGGGCGAAGTATCGGTGATCGCCTGCTCAATCGCAGCAGCCCTTTGTTCGGATGGTCCGTGAGCGGCGATTTGCCACAGCGCCCTTGCTTGCTGCACCTCACCAGCAGTTCCCCTCGCGACTCGCTCAAGGGCCTCAACTGCCGGAGCACCAATTTGTTTAATCGCTTGCTGAGCCAAGAAACGTGTTGCCAAGTTTGCAGACTTCAGCGCCGCCAACGCGCCGTCAGGTGTCGAATAATCATGGCTGGGAACTTCGTAAGTGTTGTTTCCAGTCGGAGTGATTCGGAAGATACGTCCTTGCTGAATGTCCCCCATGCGATGCCCGCCGACACCGGGATCGTACCAATCCGCAACGAATAGTGAACCATCTGGCGCAGCACATACGTCGACGGGACGAAACCATGGATCGCGAACTCCCTTGACCAGATTCAGGATCGAGGCCTGGAACCCAGCACCGTCGTTTTCAACCGGATACGCTCGGACCACGTTTGGGCCAGGATCGGTGTGGATGATCTGATTGCGAAACTGAGCAGGCAAAAGATCGCCTTCATAGAAACAGATACCGGTCGGAGAGCCTGCTCCTGTTTGGAGGATGTTGGGCACGACGCCAGGATCGTTTAAATGCCAATGTTGGAGTGGAATTTCACCTTCCAACCCAGTCCGAGGTACTTTCCAAGTATCGCCGTTTCGTTGGTCGCGATAGCCGTAGTTACCAAACTCCATCACGAAGTTGATGCGAGTACCACGATTGCCGTCGTCGTCGTTATCCGACTGCCAGAGATTGCCGAACGAGTCGACACATACCTCCCAATTGTTCCTGAAATTCCAGCCGATTGTTTCGAGTTCACTGCCGTCTAAATTGCACCGGAAAACCATACCTTGCTGGTAAGGGTTTCTGGAGTCATCGACCACGTTTCCAGCCTTGTCGACGATCGTCTCGCCATCGGGGCCTTTGAGCTGCTTACCTTCGTTTCCAAAATTGAAATACAGTTTGCCGTCTGGGCCGATGTTGAACGCGTGAATCCCGTGATCATGCTGAACACCGCTGATACCGGTGAACATATTCCTGCGACTATCAGGCTTTAAGTCGCCATCGTGGTCCGTAAACACAATGACATTTTCGCCAGCAGATACGATGACTTGTTCGCCAAGCACGGTGACGCCATGTGGCGAATCGATATCGCGACCTTGGTAAAAGACAGTCCGCTTATCCGCTTTTCCATCACCGTCGGTATCCTCCAATACAAGAATGCGATCGCCTTTCTCACGGGGCTCATTTTGATGATTGCGAAAGTGCCGATAATTCACCGCTTCGCATACCCAAACACGCCCAAGATGGTCGACATCGATGCTAGTTGGGCTGAGCATCATTGGCTCACTGGCCCACAATTCAACCTGCAGACCATCCGCGATATCGAAACCCGCGACCGCCGTACTTGGGTCACGGACATTTTCAGGAGGCGTGTTCCCAGCGATCGCGTTAAAGCCCTGTTCGTCCTTTTTGCGCAACAACACTAAGTAGTCGACCAGGCTTACCAACTCTTGCTTCGTCATGAGTTTCTGAAGATCAGCAGGCATAAGTGAAACTTCCTGCTGCTGAAACTCCTCAACGTCTTCCGATGCAATCGTATGATCAACACCCTTGTTGTCCCGAATGGTGACGGCTGCGTCGTTACGATTGATCAATAATCCGCTGATGACATTGCCGTCAATGTCTAGCACACTGTAGGTTTCGTAGTTGTGGCTGACCGCAGCACTTGGATTCAGAATGGCTACATACATATCCTCTCTTGAGAGTTTGCTGCCAATTTCAGATAGATCAGGGCCAACTTCTTTTCCTTCACCACCGACTTTATGACACTGATTACAGGTGCCAACCGAGTTGAAAACCTGCTTGCCTTGTTTGGCATTGCCGCGTTGCCGGGCCAGGAGCTTAACTGGCGGCAGTTGCTCGCTGCTCTTGGATGCAATCGGCTGCAAGACTTTTTCAGCAGCCGCGCGAATCTCATCGTCAGTCGATCCACGCAATGCTTCGGAGTACGCGAAAGTCAGCCCCTCGGGAATTCCCGCCTTGTTGGCAGTCGCGAGTAACACTTGTTGACCTGCCTTGTTGGCTCCTAGTGCTTCGACAGCTGCAATTTTCACTTGCGCGGATGTATCGGCACTGGTCAACTTCTCGTGCAAGTAGTCCCGGACAGCCTGATTAGCGGTGAAACCCAATGCCCTTGCAGCCTTGGCGGCCAAGTTGCGGTCTTCGCCTTCAATGCGTTGCTTGAGCAAGTTGAATCCACCGGATTGCATCAACAAACGCGTGGCCTGCGCTGTAAGGTTGGAGTCACCCGCCTCGATGAATTTCAGCAGCTCTTCCTTCTGATCCGTGACTCCAAGTTTCTGCGCGACCTCCAAGTACCGCTTAGTCCCAGATTTACTGCTCAGGTATCGAAGCACGGCCGGGCGGGCCGTTGGGTTCGCCTCCAGAGCTTTACCTGGCAATCGCAACAGCGCTTCTACAACCGCATGATCCTGAGCGGCCGCGTCGGCTGACCAAGCGTTGCTTACCAGGCCAACCGACGACACGATAGAAGTAGTCACGAAGAGTGAAAATGTGAGAATCCGCCAGATATGCTGACATGGTGGGCAAGATGATCTGAGCATGGCTTGAATTTGTATCAGAGGAAAATTTAGAAGTTTGGCTGAAGCACCGTGACGCGATTGGTGTAGTCGTGCCGCTCGAGTTGGCCGCTTGGCCCCCCCAGATTTGTAATTTTTACATTTACATTTTTTCAAAACGGCGGACGTCGGTGCGTCTTTAGGGAAGGAACACTCCGCAATCGGCGGTTCGGGAGGCCACATAGTTTACCGTTTCCGCTACGTTGCGGCCCGCTGGGCACTTATTGTGGGCAGAATCCGGCCGCTCGCAGGCAATTCCGCCTGGCAGCAGCTAAATCTTTGAGTTTTGGCACGGTACGTGCCGTATCCATTAGGCGTGGCAAAATACCGAGGCCCGTCGCGGAGCTAGGTCGCCACGCACAAGGATGGGTTTTGACGATTCATCTTCTCCTCAATGTACCTGACACATCACCAGATTGGTGACTTCAGGTGCGGGTGAGACGTCAAGACGGAAGGCCGGCACTCCTCCTGCTCGTTCCTTCACAAAGTCGATCAGTTGCTGGCTGGCGAGCCATGAACTGCCCACGTGATGCCTGTCAGTCGGTGCGACTGCGAAGAAGCGGCAATCAGCCTCTGGGTAGTTCGGCTTCGCGGCCGCGGCCCGCCAGGCGAAACGTGAGCCACTACTGTTTCGCGTGATCGCCAGACCGGGTGTCAGGCGATAGGGTGGACTGAAAAACACGAACACGGATGCCCCGTGACCTTAGCGGCGACGCTGTCAATGTATGGCAGCAATTTATGGCAATCAGCCACAGGCCCAGTTTTCACGGTGGAAAGGGCTCGCTCAGCTGCGGACAATGTGCCGCACCTGAGCGAGCCCTTTTTCGTTTCTTCATTTGGGCGTAATGCGTAGCCCCAAATTCCGTAGCGGACGAGGCCACGAGCCCTAACAGCCCCAAACCGCGCCGGCTCAAACCGCGCCGCCCCAAAGGGGCATCCAGTTGTCTAGCCCAGGGCAAGGTGTTGTGAGCAGTGC
>DNPC01000744.1:0-2695 GCA_003501565.1 Planctomycetaceae bacterium
TGAAGAAATTGTTCCCAATTCATCAACGCCCACCCATCGGGATTGCTTGTCTCGGTACGCCGCAAGGACTGCTTCGCCTTGGTCCTTCGGAAGCACTCTACCTTCGCTTCCAAATAGCTTCAGTCCGTTGTACTCCTTCGGATTGTGACTGGCCGAAATTTGCACTCCTGCCACTGCGCCGGTGGTCCGCACCGCAACTCCAACGGTGGGTGTTGCAGCCACGTCCAAGTGGACTGCATGTAGCCCATGGGCAGCCAACGTGGCAGAAACGGAAGCCGCCAGCAGTTTCCCACTCTCCCGACCATCACGACCAATCACCACCTTTCCCTTGGGCAACGTCGAAGCCCAGGCGGCGACATAATTGCAAGCTACTGCCGGAGTAAGCTGATCACCGATCGTTCCGCGTAGACCACTGACACTGATAATGGGTTCTGACATCGTTAATGCGCACAAGAGAATCTAGGAGTGAGGAGCATAGAAAGACCGCAAGTCTATTATGTTGACGCTTTAACGCAACGACTGGTATTCGTCCGTGCCGCGTATGTGCTTGCCTATCAACTTGCAACTGTCGATGTACGACCAGGCGAGAGTGTTGGGCATTAGACGTTCAGGGTGAATTCCGGCCGACCCTTTAATCTCGGGCGAGACTGCACGCTACCGCATTGCAATTTCGATAACTTGCGAGAGCGCTGACGGGAACCACCTAGCGCGTGACACGCCACGAGCGTTGCAGACTATTAGCGTTACATAATGGAGAAGTAGTTGTCACACGCAAAGTCGAGGTACTCGTTCTGCAAGTCCATTGGAACGTCGTGATACAAGCAGTAGTTCCGAACTTGGAGTAGCAAGTCTCGGGGGTGGCAATTTCTGAACGGCCGTTCGTTGGGCTTATAGTGCGTTTCGATCAGGTAATCGATGGCCTCAGCCTTGTAAGGCAAACCGATGCGTGGGCACATGATCTCAAACAGCTTTCGAAACGCCTTTTCCGACGGGTTTTCAACTTCGATCTTGTAGGGAATCCGGCGCAGGAACGCGTCGTCGACAAGGTCCTTGGGTTGCAGGTTGGTGCTGAAGATCACCAGCTGGTCAAACGGCACCTGCGTTTTCTTGCCACTCGACATATTCAAGAAATCGTACCGTTTCTCAAGCGGTACAATCCAGCGGTTCAGCAATTCGTCGACCCGCATTTTCTGACGGCCGAAGTCATCAATTACCAAGACACCACAGTTACTTTTCAGTTGCAGCGGTGATTCGGAGACATTGGTCGTCTTGTCCTGCTGAACTTCCAGCATTTCCATGCTCAACTCACCGCCGGCGATAATGGTTGGGCGTTTGATCCGAATCCAGCGATTGTCGACTTGGTTATCTTTGAACAACGTTTGCGACTCTTCCATGGGTGCAACTTCATGCATCAATGGATCGAAGACCCGCATCACCTCTCCCTCGACGATCAGCGCGCGGGGAATCCAAATCGTCTTTCCAAACGCCGCTGTAATCCTCTCAGCGATACTCGTCTTACCGTTTCCCGGATAGCCGTACAAGAACATCCCGCGCCCACTATTGACCGCTGGCCCGAGCTTACCGAGCATTCGGCGATCGATCAGTAGGTCGCGAAACGCATGCAATAGCTGCTCACGGCGCGGATTTTGCCCTTCGACGGACTGCACCTTCACCGATTCAACGTAGTGCTCCAACGTGACAGGTGTCGCACCGAAGTATGTGGAAGTCGCATTGTGTTGCCTAGCCCGACTGCGTCCCATGTCGGTCAGCGTATGAATGTAATCATTCACGCTGGTCGTGCCTCGGTAGGCAGTTTGCTGTTCGTACTTCAAGCGATTGAGAATGGGCTCGATTAACAAAAACGGCAACTTAAGCTGCTCAGCGATCTGACGGCCTGAGCTCTCGCCTGTTGTCAACAAGTAGCGTGAAATCAGTTGTTCAACCAGTGACTCGCTGACCCCAGCTTCTGCCAGCGAACCTGGAGCTGTTGGAACGAATGGTTCGTCACGATCTCCAGTCAATTTACCAAATGCAAGGTGCTTACGCTTTACCTTCGGCTGTTGGAGTGGCGCGGTCGATTGCGTCGGAGATTGCTGACTTGGCGGGCTGGACGGTGCCTGGGATGCCGCGACTGGCGTTGTCGCATGCTGACCTCCGGGCTGCCCCAAGGGCACAGTGCCGCCTTGCGACGCCGCTTGGTTCTCAGCCATGCCCCCCGGTTGTACCGCGGTACTTACCGGCGGTGGTGTTTCTATCGATGCTACCGGTTGTGCAGGCTGCGCTGGCCCACCAGGTGACGCGCCAGCGCCGTGCTGTGCATTGTTCAGCAGACCACCAATGCGCTCAAGCATGGCGTCAATGTCGACGCTGGAATTGTCCTGAGCGTCAGCCGTTGGCTCATGGGATGGAATAGTAGACACAGGCAACCTCGAATGGGCGTTACTTTGTGGGCGAAGCGTCGATACCGTTAGACGCAGTCCGAACCAACTAGTTGGAAACTTAGGTTACAGCAAATGAAACGCAAACCGGCTTTCCGTGAAACCCGGATTATGCATGTAGGTCAGTAATAAGGCCGCAACCAATCCTGCCCCAGCACGCAAGTGCCTCCTACGCGACTTCACATCGTCCCGTCGGAGCCTGCAGCGACGTTTCGGACGAAGTTACGGCAGTGCATGCACTTACTTGTTCCGGCCTA
>DNPC01000744.1:2763-3151 GCA_003501565.1 Planctomycetaceae bacterium
TTACTTGTTCCGGCCTACGTACCCGATGCTTAATCCGGACGAATCCAGCGGCAGATAAGGCGACGCCCCTAGTGCTGCTGCCTCTGCGCAGCCCAATTGATGAATCGTTGAGATCCTGGCCAGCCGCGCAACTGAGGATCATTAGACTGCTCGGGAGTTACAATCGATCCGACGTCGCCAACGCGAAAGCGACGCCACCCTGGCTAGCGAAACTGAACGCACAAGTACTGAACGCACAAGTATCGTGGAGCAATTTGGCGGCATTCCGCGGATGTTTCGAAGTAATGCGCGTTGGGTCTCCCTGTGCTACGCAAATTGAGCAGTATCGGCAGGTTGCAGGTCAATTCAGGGTTAGGGTTATTCGTCGTGGGCAACGCTTACGACTATT
>DNPC01000504.1 GCA_003501565.1 Planctomycetaceae bacterium
CACCTCGGTGACTACATCTACGAATACGAATCCGGCCGCAACGGCAAGGTTCGTACGCATCAGGGTGCCGAGATCACTTCGCTGGATGACTACCGTATACGCCACGCGCAATACCGAAGTGACAAACTGCTCCAGGCAGCACACGCTCGTTGCCCTTGGTTCCTTACTTGGGATGACCACGAGTTTGACAACAACTGTGCAGACGACATTTCCGAAGAACGGGGGATCGATCCAGTTGAATTTCTCATCCGCCGAGCCAATGCTTATCAAGCCTACTATGAAATGATGCCGCTGCGTGCGAGCAGTCTTCCAAGTGGTTGTGATATGCAACTGTACCGCAAAGCTTCGTTTGGGCGGTTGGCGGAGTTGCTCGTCTTGGATACTCGCCAGTATCGCTCCGATCAGCCTAATGGAGACCGCAAGTCGCCGATTAATCAATCGGCAATGGCTAGTTCTCAAACCATGCTTGGAAGAGAGCAACGCAATTGGTTGTACAAAGGGCTGATTACTTCGGATGCAACTTGGAACGTGTTGGCCCAGCAAGTCATGATGGGGATGGTCAATCGTAGCGGAGACATTGAATCGCCACAGTATTCAATGGACCAATGGCCCGGTTATGCGGCAGAGCGAATGCAGTTAATGCGATTTATGCAACAGCGCAAAGTGAACAACCCGGTAGTGCTAACCGGGGACATTCACTCCAACTGGGTCAACGAGCTGTGGGTTGACGACCGGAGTCCAGAAGGTGCGCCTATCGCTACAGAGTTTGTCACCACATCGATCTCGAGCGGCGGCAATGGAACGGACCAGCCGCGCGGATTGAACGAAATGCTGTCTGCGAATCCATGTGTCAAATTCCATAACGCCGAACGTGGTTATGTGCGTTGTCAGCTAACTCCTACGTCCTGGCAGTCTGACTACATGGTTGTGGATGATGTGCTTGCTCCTGGTGGTAAGACCTTTGTGCGCAAGTCTTTTGTCGTCGAAGCAGGCAATGCCTCGGTGCAACCAGCCTGACAGAGTGCGGATCCAGATGGTGTTAAGGCGCATTGCAGGCTGCCCGCTTGCTCTGCAGCCGCAACGACCGTGCATCCCACCACCACAGAAAGGCAAATACCGGTATCAATGCGATAGCGAACCACTGGTATCCGGTTAGACCGCCTGAAATCTTGACCTCCGGCCGAATGAACTCCGTGGCAAAGCGGTAAAGCAGGTAGCTGAGGATATAGAACTTCGCCAATTGCCCTCGCCAGATCTTGCGATGCAACAAAGTGTACATAACACCGGCCATCGTCAGATGGAACAGACTTTCGTAGATCTGAGTTGGGTGACGCACGACATCGTCCGTAATTGCACATTGGAGCCCCCAAGGAAGGTCGGTTGGAACGCCAAAACAACAACCTGCCGCGAGACACCCCAGCCGGCCGATCCCAACGGCGACAGCGCAGGGAACGACGAAACTATCTCCGGTCTTTACTCGAATGCCACATACCCACTTGGCAAGTTCAACGGCAAAGTATGCTCCCACCATTCCACACATGATGGTCTTACCATTGGAGAACCAAGCTTCCCCGCTAATCGCTCCATCGAGATCAGCAATCAAGAATGGTGCTTTTGCACCGAGCATAGCCCCACAAAACGCGGCTAACCCAACAGCAACGCGCTCCGACTGGCTAAGACCAATAGCTTGCTGTCCGCGGCGAAGAAGCCAGCCGCCAACGCCAATCGCCGTTAGCATCACCAACGGGTATAGCGAGGGAAAGTTCACGCTTTACCTCTACGCCTGAGAAACCAACTGAACCGATTGTGCCGCCGGGGAAAACCTACGCTTTACCCAAAGCTTAATGATCCGGGGAACGAAGTAATGGAGTGCCGGGCAACACGGCCTCGAGATCCTTGATCGTAGGGCCTTGGTCGTCGGTCCTTCAAGTGTGCCCTCGAAAGATCGTCGTAAATAATGAGACCTATCAAGGATAGCGGGCATTTGGCTGTACGGCGAAGCGCCAAGTGCGGTGAGTGGGAAGTGGTGTAAAATCAGCTAGGAAGCAGCGTGCCCAGCGTCGTTCGGTTGAACGGAAACTAAATAAAGCGCAATCCCGACCAAGAATTGCCCAGGCCATTCAATGATCATTGCCACAAATATCCACGGTATGGCTGTTACGCCGAAGTTTACAAATGCCAGATTTAGCATTGCGATCGTTAGCATGGCTTGCAACCCAAACGCCGCAACTAGCCTGGCCCCGAGAAACTGGTTTCGGGATATTGCGAAACACAGAATTCCAAGAGTTGGTGCGAGGCCATGTACAACGCACACAACGCCAAAAGAGATAAGTGGACCCGCCACGAGGTAAAACGCGGCCATGCATGCTGCCAGGCTTGTTAGCAACAAAATATGCCAGATGCCGAATTGTGGTAACAACTTGCTCAGCATGTCTTGACCAACTTGAGGTTCTTCAAGTTTATGGACCGTGAACGGACTCACGCGAGTCATCACAGGAATGTGTACGTGTGCGTAACACATGGTTCTGCCATTGTAACTTACGCGTGCTACAGACTAAGCGCGTTTCCGTTGGTGCCAGCCACTCTTCACAGCGTTTTTGTTGGTGCCAGCCACTTTTCATAGGGTGCGGCCATTACCTCACGTAGCACAGTCTGTCCTCAGACTGTGAACACTCTGAACGGCTGTCGACGCAGTCCCGATGGGCTCCAGAGTTCATCAATTTCATTGCCTGTCCATTTGCTCCCCTATTCATCTATCGATTGGAGAACGTCGTCCGCATGCTTAGCGAGCAAGTTCCGCAGTTTGGTCTTACTCTTTGCGTGTTTTCAATTGGTGCCAGCCACTTTCATATCCAGGTTTTGAATA
>DNPC01000580.1 GCA_003501565.1 Planctomycetaceae bacterium
GCCTTCGGCTGACGGTTAAACGATTCTGTGGCGAAGGGAGCGTGGGTCCTCGTAGCCTCGTCTACAACCTTACGGAACCGAAACTCGTTGCATTAAATGTCTCTTGTTGGCGCCTGGAATCCTCATTAAGACCCGCAGCCACAGGAGCCTTGCGGTTTGATGGTGACTTCCGTTGCAGCGTCCAAGTTGCAGGCATTGCCTTCATCGGTGTCAATGTGGACTTCCAGCTTCGCATTCGGATCTGCCCTAACGAGCAAGTCGTCGAACGAAACACTGCACTGCGGGCTAACAACTTTCAGGGTCATAAAATCGCCATTCTTGACGCCGTAGTAGGCGGCTTCATCGTGGCTCATGTGAACATGACGGGCCGCGCGGATAACACCTTGTTGCAATTCCACGGTCCCCTTGGGTCCTACCAGCACACAACCTGGCGTGCCGTCGGTGTCGCCAGAATGCCGTATCGGGGCGTTGATCCCCAGTGAGATGGCGTCGGTCAGCGCCAGCTCGACTTGGCTTGCAGGCCGAGTCGGTCCCAGAACGCGAACTTCGGGAAGCATCCGTTTTCGCGGACCGACGATCATCACCGTCTCCTCAGCCGCGTAAAAACCGTCCTGAAAAAGCGGCTTACCAGGTGTAAGCTTGTGGCCGGACCCAAACAACGTCTCGACATGCTCATCGGACAAATGCACATGACGCGCTGAGATACTCACGCGCAAATTCGGTTCTGCGGAAGGCGCGGCCCCGGAATCTTGACTCGCAAGTCGCTGAACAACTTGTCGAACCAAATTTTCGACTTGGCCTCTATCAATCGTGGATGCTGACATTGTTTTTATTTGGTTTCAAATCTAGGAGATCAACCAGGCGGCAGCCTTCGGTTCGTAGGTTGTCTTTGCTCGCCGTCGCGCTGGCCCACGTGCTGGCTTAAGGTTTCTTTTGTTCGGTCCGCCCCTCATCAACTCGCCCGGCCCAAGTACGCATCGAGTTATGTGCCCAAGTTATGTGCCTGGCAAGCAGCCTGTCTCTCACTTTCGAGCCTCGCGGTGGGATGGCGTAGTAACGACTGGCGGTGCAAGTACTAGCTCAACGCCCGCTTCGTTCAGTAACACCTGCCATTGCTCATCGAGATCGTCATCGGTGACGACAATACTCACGTCTTCGAGGCTGCCGAGTCTGGAAAGCGAGCTCTTGCCGAACTTGCTACTATCGGCCACAACGATCGTTCGATCGGCCGCTTTCATCATGGCACGCTCAGTTTCGACCAGCAGCAAGTTACTGTTGTAGTAGCCTCGCCCATCGGCCCCCGCGATACTCAGCACCGCAGTTTGGACATTCAAACTGGAAAGCATCTCGTTGGCATATGGCCCAAGGGCAACGCCGGTGCGGTTGTGAACGTACCCACCCAGCAAAACTAAATCGGCCTGGTCACTGGTGGAAAACAGGTTGGCAAGTGGCAGAGAATTCGTGACGACCTGGAGCGGTCGGTTGACCAACTGCCTAGCCAGTTCGTAGGTGGTACTACCACCGTCGAGCAGAATCGTGTCGTGGTTCTCGAACAACTCCGCTGCAGCCAACGCAACTTGATGCTTCTTTTCCCACTGCCCCACGCGCCGGGTTTCGAAGACCCCCAGCGAGGCCGTTGGGCCTGTCGTGAAGACTCCTCCGTGGGTCCGCTTGGCTTCCCCCTCGGACTCAAGTACGTCCAAGTCTCGACGAATCGTCGATTCACTAACTTCAAGAGTGGACCTCAGATCGGGGATCGACACGAACCCGCGCTGGCGAATGAGCTCGCGTAGTCTCAATCTGCGCTCGTCAGTGTTGATCGCCGTGCTCACAAACTTCCGCCTAAATGAAAGAATCCAATCAAGAATGCGATTGTTTTCCATCACAAGTGTATCACGACGAACTTCAAACGCAACTCAGCAGTCCATATCTCCTTCCTATATTTCTCAAATTAACACAATATGCGATTCAATGACCGAATCAGCGCGTTTGTATGCCCGAAATCTCTCAGCCTGGCGATTTCTCAGCTATTTTCGCTAAAGCCCGCAGGATATCGCCGACGTTAGCACTGGCCCGGCTTAGCTTGTTTGAGAAACCGCGCCGGAAGATCCGCTACAACCTGTCAGTACGCCACTGGTGGGCACTTCGAAGCCCGCTATAGCCGACAGGGAGTGCACGTTTTGGCACGACTTGCTTAAGATGAACTAGAGCTGCAACTCTCTGCGGAACCCGATTTGGCGCCCTAAACCACGATTTCTAAATTGCCCCGGATGACGATCTATGGCTTTTGATCCTTCCCAATTCGTCGTTGGCTTTGCCGGCTTCGTCGTTGACTGGGTTCTCACGCGAGAGTGGAAGCGCATTCTGCTCACTGGCATCCCCTTCGTCCTGCTTATCACAGTCCTGAGCTTGGTCGCCTGGTCGTCGCGCGAAGGCAACAATTTCGCCTTGGCAAATTGGTACCTCGAACTAGGCAATGAAGAGATTGCTGAATGGGAGCAGGCCTGGGCGCCCGTCGATGATGACAGCCAAGGGGAAAGCAAAGAAGCCAGCGAAGACGGGCAACCGGGCAACGAGGAACTTCGCGAGGATGCTCCCGAAGCTTTTTCCATTCGGGGAATCGATGAGGAACGACCAGCGATCCCGCCGTTCGCGTTTGCCCTATTCCAACGAGTCCAAATGTTGAGCCCCGGTGATCGGAGTCAATACGTCATCGGTGCGGCTCTTTCGCAACAAGGGGCGCTGAGTCAGGCGGAGCAGCTGCTAACGTCGATTGCTCCGGACGAAGGCACCGCAGGCTACGCACCCGCACATTTGTTGCTCGCCCAACTGTATCGCAAGCAATTGGGGCAAGACCCTCCCAAATTCAAACCACTTGTCCTGCATCATCTTAAGCAGGCAACTAGGTGGAATCGGATTCCGATCGAGTGGCTCACATTCACGGTGCAAGCTTTCGTAAACGAAGGTCGTTTAATGGAAGCTCTTGCCCTCCAAGACAAGGCAGCCGAACGAGACCCTGCCAAAAACATCGGCTTGGCAAAACTAGCCCGCAAGGTCGAAAACGTAAAACTAGCCGAGCGAGCCAGTCGCACAGCCGAAGAGTACCTGGTAGAGAAGATTGAAGCTGAACCTGAAATTCCACAGCACCGCATCCAGTTGGCCGAGCTATATCTATTCCTGAATAAACTAGACCAAGCGCAACAAACACTATTCGACGACGTAGATTTCGAACCCACCCCCGAGTTCCGTAGGGCACAGTCGCAATTCTTTCTGTTCATGTTTCAGCGCAGTTACTCCACGCAAGGTGGTAAACGTGAGATCAAGGTGGGGCTGCTTGACAATGCAATGCGGCTTGACCCGACGAATCCAAAGGTTGGTGAAGAAATTGCCAAGCTTGCAAAAGTTGGCCTTTTGCAGCCAAACGATGCATTCCGCGCTCAACTGAACAAGTTCCTGGTTGACGGGACCGCAACGGATGCGACCCACGGATTGCTGGCTGAAACCTATCTCATCCAGCAAGATCTGAAATCGGCCATCCCGCATTTGCGCCAGGTCGTCCAAAGGCAACCCGATGCAGCGGGGGCTCTAAACAACCTGGCTTTCTGCTTGGCCGAAATGGAGCCCGACAAAATTGATGAAGCGCTGTATTTTGCCCAGCGTGCGATCCAGGTGGCAAACGCGCGAGGCGTACAAGAGCCTGAGTTTTTTGAGACTTACTCCATGGTGCTTGATAAAGCCGGCGAGACAGATAAGGCGATCACCGCTATCGAAACTGCGATCACCATCAATAAGACGAATCCTGCCTATCATGAGGTGGCCTCGCGGCTTTATCGCAAAATCGGGAACGATACGCTTGCCGACGCGCAGGCGGCGAAGGCTGAGATGCTAAAACAGCAGACCTTGAAGAACGAGGCGACCCAGGATACTCCCGCCCAACCGGCTAATTCCGAAGCCAACTCGAAATGACGCCCATTCTGTGAACTCTTCCAGCGAAGGCATTTATTGGCTAGTTGGCCAAGCAACTCAAGCCACTAGTGATGCATCGACATGGCTGGACTCTCAGTCGATCACCGCGGTTGCCATACTCACACTTGCTGCTCTGGTGCAATCGACTGTCGGTTTTGCAGCCGCGCTGTTTGGGCTGCCATTGCTTATGCTGGCTGGGATCGATTTGATGTCAGCCGTAGTGATGATCATCACTGCAATGTTGCCTCAGAATTTCCTATCGGTTTGGAAACTCCGCGATAGCATCCAGTTAAAAGAGGT
>DNPC01000122.1 GCA_003501565.1 Planctomycetaceae bacterium
CGACAACTACGAAGCCGGTGACCGAGTTTTTCTTTTCGGGTTCAGTCGTGGGGCATACACCGTGCGGTGCCTTACGGGCATGATCAACCATTGCGGTCTGTTAGCGACCGGTGAGTTTGAATCCGACCAAGTGTGGGCAGCCGTTGATGCGGCTTATGACGCATACCTGAATCGCCGCCGCGATCCGAATGCCACGTGGTGGCAGGACGACTGGGAGTTTCATTTGCCCAATGATCTAGCCGACACATCGATCCCGATTCATTTTCTTGGAGTGTGGGACACCGTCGGTGCCCTTGGCATCCCCGATAATTTGGGGGTAGCGAATCTTTTTGATCGCTATGACCGGTATGCCTTCAGTGATACGAGGCTTTCTCCGAACGTACTTCATGCGCGACACGCCGTTGCAATCGACGAGCAGCGGAGCAACTTTGCGGCTACGCTTTGGAACAAAAAGTGGACCGCTAAACAGGACGTCAAAGAACTGTGGTTTCCAGGAACGCACGGCGACGTCGGTGGCGGATGGGCCGAAACCGCTCTCTCGGATGGGGCGTTGAAGTGGATGATTGACGAGGCAAAGAGTGAGGGACTCGCAATTAACCCCGTCATGGAGAGCCAGATTAGTCCCGATCCTCAGGGATTACTGCATGAGTCATCTACCGGCGTGATGAAACACCTGACACCGGTGCC
Organism: Planctomycetaceae bacterium; assembly: GCA_003501565.1. Lineage (GTDB taxonomy): Bacteria > Planctomycetota > Planctomycetia > Pirellulales > Pirellulaceae > Aureliella. Next base: position 688 of record DNPC01000122.1, read on the forward strand.
GCGAGCCGTTCCGCCGATAGACGAATCAACGCACTTTCACCAATCATCTATCGTGCGGAACGCGGCTCCGCCTATCACCCAAGCGCCATACTGGCCGACACGTAGGCTCAAGTCGGTTGGCGATTCACTCAGTGTTTCCGTTTATGCGCGACAGCCTTGGAATGCGACCGGATTGTGGGTTGACGAGAAGCACGCTTACGATCTCTCAGCGTCAGGCCGATGGCTGGACAAAAACGTCAGCTGTGGCCCCGGGGGGACGCATGATGGTGACTTTCAATTGGGCGAGTTAGCGCACCTCGCTAGCTCGCTGCTTGGACAAGCTGAAGGCCTACTTCAGCGGGCATCAGGAAACGAGGAGATTGACATCCGCGGGACGCGCCGTCACGAAGAGTACCCTTGGTTCTGCCTCGTCGGTGCTGTGGCAAACGATATCAATCCAGATGTCAGCGGAACACCTTTGCGGCACGAACATCGGTTGATCGGCGAGTCACTCAAAAACTTCCAACCTCGAAAGTCGGGCTACTTGTACGCATATGCGAACGATGCGTGGCACTTCTACTCAAACAACCGAGGAAGTGTTGTCTTAACGGTCAAGAGAGTCGCCTGAATAAAAGCATCGGTTTCGCGAACTACATCTTCAGCGCGAGATGCATATGTTGAGCGGCCGGGCGATCTGAGATAATTGGCCTGTGATGGGACAGGCAGTCTTCTGTAGGGAAGTGAGCACTATGGCGAAAAAGAAAGTGCGTGGGTCAACGTCATCACAATCGCTCGTTGAGGGCATACTTCCGGAGGAGCCTCGCGCAGACATCAGCAACATGATTATCAACCATGAAGCATGGCGAGACTCTTGCTTCGCCGTAAAGCCAAACCATACGGTGGCAGCCAGAATCAGCACCAGAAAAATCAGGAATCGGTATGTACCTAGGTCCGCATATCCACGCGGGCTCGGATTCTGGAATGGAAGAAGCCATTCATCCGGGGCTGGTCGTGCTGCTCAACTTGCAATGCCGCGATTGATCACGGTTCGAGAAGCAAGAGTCCGTATCGATCAACCAGGCTTTCGAAGCCGTTCGATGGTGATTGTGACGACGTTGCTTAATCCAATCGAGTACAGCAAAGAAGACTTGGCGAACTTTCATCGCGCACAATGGAATAACGACCTCGATCTTCGGACCATCAAATCGGTCATGCAAATGGACTGCCCGTGGTGCAAAACGCCGGAGCTCACGCGTTGGCGTACAACTTGATCCGGAGGATCATGGCTCAGGCGGCGAGCAGGCACGCTATGGCACGGCGGTCGATCAGTTCAAAGGGGCTCTACAAACGCTTGAAGCATTTCAGCCAATGATCGCGATGCAAGGCCAATCCAATTCAACAACTCGGCAGCAGTTCTACGAACAACTCTTAGTGGCTTTCGCAGCACACGGAGTGGCGGATCGACCGGACCGATTTGAACCGAGGCGACACAAACGAAGGCGCAAGCACTACGTTCCGTTGGCCGTTCCTAGGAAAGAAGCCAAACTCCAAATCCTAAGAGGGCTTACGAAAGACTAAGCGACGTTCGTCATAGGAACTGGCGGCAATCCGGGAAAGTCAAAGGAGATGGCGAGTTGTCCAACCGACGTAAGCCGTGAATGTGTATCCAGAGTCAGGTTAGGGACGCATCAGTTCTTTTAGCTTTGTTCGCCAGAGGGGAGAATAGTTAAACGACCACGTGCAAGAGCTGAGTTTCAAGAGTTCAACGGCTTAGCATCTTTGCTACACACTTTTTGCATTGCAATGGTTAGAAACTCGAAAGAACTCACAGCATACCGAATGCCGATCCTGTCGCTGGGAAAAGTCTTACATGTCAGATTTCCATATCAATGATCTTATCGAGCAAATCCTATCAGCCGACTCCGAGGATGATTGGCAAGATGTTGTCCAAGAATGGGGGCCGCGCCTTCTGGCCGACCTGAATCATATCTCAGCGTTTCAAAAAAGCGTCCAAGCTCTTATGAGCAACGGCAGCCATGACGCAGTGAAAACTCTGATGCGGTGGTATCAGCAGATCATGAAGGCAGGGGGCAATGAACTGAAAATGCGGCTTATGGAGGCCGAATCCGAAAGCGAGATCAGGCAGATACTGGCGGAGAATCAGGAGTTTGTTGAACCGGAACTCGTCCACAGTGCGCTACGAGAGATTCCAGGTCTCATCTCACCCAGCTGTCCCTACCCGCCACAAGTCGCTGATCAACTTGTTGAGCGTATTCTCAAGATCAATTTGATTGTCAGTAAAGTGCTCGAGGATGAGCATTTAGAAGCTGACTGTCTGAAAATGCGCTCGCAGATTCTGCAAGAGAAGGGAGAGTTAGATGCGGCAATCGAGGACCTCGAGGCAGCCCTTCCACTGTACGCCAACACGGATGATGCGGTGGAACGGGCCCGCTGCCTGGGCCTAATCGGCGCTATGTCGCGGGAGACCAGCCAGCATGAGAGGAGCTTGCAGGCGCTTAGGAGGGCCGCCGAGATTTTGAAAGAGGAGAGTAACGATTTCGTATTGGGGCGCGTATACGAGGACTTCGCGCTCACCTACCAAGCACTTGGGGACGCGGAGCAAGAGTCCGCGAGTCTGCAACGAGCGCTCGTGCACCGGCTTGCCGCTAAACAATGGCCTCAGGCCGCCAACATTTGTCAGTGCTTGGCCAGTTCATTTCTTTCAAAGCAGGAACCTGCGATCGCGGCGACGTACGTCCGCAAGCTACTCGACCTCTACGAAGACGAGTCGATTTGTTGCGACCTTCCGGATCTAGACCCGCGATTGTCTTGGAATGTTGGTCAAGTGGCCATCTGGATGGCCGGGCAGATCCACGCTGAGGGGCATTTTCTTCACCAGTCTGGAGAAGAAAACGCAGTGTCGGACTATTCGAATTTCACTGATCCAGAGAAACGCCAGCAAGCTGAAACATGGCTGGAGTTGCTCCGGGCGGTTAATCAACAGTCGCCTGAACCCGCTGCCCTGGTCTATGAGGACTTTGTTCAAGCGGTGATTTGGGTGGAGCAAGGTCGGCTTTCAGAGGCGATTGGAAAACTGGAGAAACGACTTCCGGCCTTGCTGGCCGAAGGGAACTTCGACTTGTTGGGGTCCACCTACGCATTGCTATTTACGTCCACTCGTCAACTTGGTCGATTAGACGACGCCGTTAAGTGGAGCGAGAAAGGGCTGGAACATGCCTGCGTTTGTGGTGAGACGTCGAGAGAAGGTGCTTGGCTTCAGAGCGCGGGGATCTGTCACCTTGAAATGGGACAGTTGGATCGCGCGCTCTACTGCTTCAATGCAGCGTTGACGCGTGCAAGGGAGGGATCAACGTTCGTCGACCGCGTCCTGGAGGCGTCAACCTCCGGAAGTTTGGGCAAAGTCTATCTGTCGATGGGCGATTTCAAGCTGGCGGCGAAAAGTACTCGTCTCGCCTACGAACTGGCGCGGCAATACGGACACAAACGTGGCGAGGCCTCCGAACTCCAGAATCTTGCAGAACTCATCATTCGTTCGAAAGACGACGAAGAGGCAGCCGTGGTTGCCGAAGAGCTTGCTCCGACAGTGTGCAACTTGCTCCCGGAATTGGCAGAGACGCCTTCTTTCTTCGCGATACAAAATATGACCCAGTTTCGAAGCCAGTTACCGATCATGCTGATAGAGCGGTCAGCTGATCTACTTAGCCGGATCCATGACCCTGTTGGCCACGCGAACGCTCTACATGGATTGGCGATTCTTATTCCCGATGGCGACCAACGGGCGAACGATCTTCACCGGCAAGTGCTGCAGATCCGTCGAGAGCTTTGCGATCAACAAGGCGAGGCCCGGGTCTTAGGCTCCATCGGTGCCGACTTTGCCAATCGGGGTGAGAACGAAAAGGCCCTCGAGTGTCTTCGCCAATGTTTTGATCTTGCGCTGGAGTCGCAAGTGTTTGACTGTGCGTATAAAGCAGGAACGGACCTTGGAAAACTGCACGAAACGCTGGGCGACCGGGAAACGGCGGAGGACTACTACCGCCAATCAGTTGATCTGATCGAGTTGGCGAGGCGACAACTCCCGACCTTTGATCCGTTCCTGATTGGTTTTGGCGCAACCAAGATGGAAACGTACTACCGGCTTCATGCTCTATTGGATGGGCAAGACAAGAATTCGCAGGCCTTTGACGTTGTGCAACTTTCAAAGTCGCGAGCGCTGCTTGAGATGACGGCGAGCGCCGAGTTGCAGCCCTCAATTGCGCTTCAGGCGCCAATGACGGAGCTGCTTGCCGAAGAAAAGAAGATTCTGACAGAGCTGCGTCAGAACCAAACTGAATCTCTGTCCGAGAGCCACCATTCGCAGTATCAGGGAACATTCGTACTCAACGAAAAACTGCAGAACATTTACCATCAGATGGAGACGCATGATCCAGAGTACGTATCTCTACGCCAAGGTTTGCCTGCCACTGAGCAGTCCCTCGTCGAATGGTTAGCTCAGCAAGATCGCCCGATTCTACTGGTCGAGTACTATCACGACGGGCGCGACTTGCATATTTATTGCCTACGCTCCGAATGGCAACGCGTGCGACACGCAAAAATCACCATTCCGATCGATTCCCTTTGGCAGGCTTACCGAGACTTCCAGCGTGAGGTCGTTCGCCACAAAAGTCGTGGCGGCAATAGCTGGAGCAGGCTCGGTCAACAGATGCTCGAGCCGATCGCAGACCATTTGCATCCAGATGACCTGATCTATTTTGTTCCCCACAGGCTGATTCACGGACTTCCTATTCACGCGATGCCCTTCAACGGTCAACCGTTGATAACACAGAACCCGGTCGCCTACGTACCAAATTCAAGTGTCCTGCGCCTCACCCAGTCTCCCGGGAAAGGCACGGGCAAACTACAGCGCTGTGTTTCTATTGGCGTAGTATTCGAGGAAGAAGCTCACGACGTTGCTGACCTGTTTGGCGTCGAGGCAACAATCTCGGACAAGTTGACAGCGGACCAAGTCTCGGAGATTTGCAAGGGCCAAGACGTTTGCCACTTTTCATGCCACGGAGCCTTTGACGTAAACGATCCGCTCTCTTCCGGCCTATTGCTATGGAATCTAGACGATGCGCAAAGTGCTCCGCCAGGGGCCGTGCTTACCGCTCGTCAAATAATGCAGATGCCATGGGGGCACGAGTTGGTCTGCTTGAGTGCCTGCCAAACGGGTCTTAATGAAATAAGCGAGGGCGATGAACTACTCGGTCTCACGCGTGGCTTCCTTTACGCGGGTGTCGCATCACTGGTCGTGAGTCTCTGGTCCGTCGACGCCGAGAGTACGCGTCGACTGATGAGAGGATTCTATAGTCACTTACTGGACGAGTATCGTCGAACTGGTCGCGTCAACAAAGTCGATGCACTACAACGTACTCAGATTGAACTCATTGAAGAACAAGGGCCACGAGCGATCTACAATTGGGGTCCGTTTCTATTGGTAGGCGATTGGAGATAGATATGGCCAGAGAAGAAGCACGCGATCGATTTAAGCCCGACGATTCAGCGAGCGAATGGTTGGATGTTGGTCTGCAGCCTTTGGACGTTGACGCGATCGTGAAAGCACCCGGCGAGGACGAGGCCGTCGT
>DNPC01000635.1 GCA_003501565.1 Planctomycetaceae bacterium
GTTTCGGATAGGTTCTTAATCCGGCAGGTCACGAAGCGTTGTGCTTTTGATGCCTCCAAGCTGCGTCATCGTAAATGCATGTACAGCGGGAGTCGCGGTGAGTCGCGGTGAGTCGCTTGCGTGCGTGTTTTCGCTCACGGCGGTACTGTAGCGGCAGTGTTGCTATCGTCTATTCGAGAGTAGAGGCGAACGCGCATCAGTCGCTGGTCCAAAGGTTAATCCGCGTCCTCTGCCGTGGGCTCAACCTCCTGCTCGGCAACGAGGTCATAAGTTCCGCCATCGCCGACTTTGGCGATTGTGTCTGGCGACGTGTAGAAATAGACATCCCCACGCCCACGGACCGTCGCCAGATTCTTCTTAACGACGATCGCCGTGGTTTCATCGATTCCGATACCTAGGTGCTGCGGGTAGGTTCGAACGAGTGACTCCAGATCTGGGCCGCGACCGCGCTGGGTGAAGTGCTGGTCGATCGCGACACCTGTGAGGAAACCAAGGCCGCCTCTTTCATAGCCTGGCGCCATAATATCGAAGTTCTGTATCGGAGTGGCCCGAGCCAAGTAGCGGCCCTGGATTGACGCGCCCGCTGAAGATCCTCCAATAACGCCGCCCCGCTCGAGCACTTGTTTCATCAGTTGGTGGGTTTTGGTTCCGTAGTAGGAATCGCTGAAGTTCCATTGGCGCCCACCGCCGAACCAGATTCCGGTTGCATCCTCGAGCGGGCGGTAGAACTCAGGATCTTCGTTGGCTTGAATCCGATCTTTGGTGTGCAGCAGCGTTGCACTGGCAACTCCCATTTGTTTCCACTCTTGAATCGTCCGACTGTTGGTCGGAACCTCAACTTCTTCGCGACACGGTACGTAAACCAATTTCGCTTCACTACCACCTGCGGCAGTCACAAAATCTTTCATTAGCCCCTTTGGTAGACCGCCGCCGCCAACGATGAACAGCGTTCCACTCCTGACGATGGGAGGTGCCGGATTCGGGCCAGGAAACGGCTCAAGCGTTGCCTCGATCGCTCGGCGACGAAGCTGTGTTAAGTCGACCAGCCACGTTTTAATGTTCTGTCGCCTGCCTGTCCGTTCAACGAGCTGTTCCGTCAAGCAGTCTTCTGTTTTCGTTTTTCGTCCGACGGGAGTTTCTGCAGGAGGCAGGACAATCGTTGCACCGGCTTCGCCAAAACACATCATTTTGCGTCCGGAGAGAATTAGAACAGTGTTCTCGCCAAGCCCAAGTCCGACGTGTCGTGGCCGGGCTAACGTACTTTTTCGAAGTTTGTCCCGCGCGGCGGATTCTTCGGGGCTCGCTTTGTCGCCATTTTCGATTCCCGAGAAAACAACACTGCCCGGCAAGGGGAAACGTGCGATTTTCGATTGATCGTCAATCGTGTTCCCTTCGAATCTGCCGACAAAGAATACTACGCCGCCAGCTGCGAGTTGGTCCCTGGCAGCCTGCTCGGCTTTGGTAACTAGTTCCGGCGCGATCGGCCAACTCAGCACCAGCGATCCGTTGGTGCTCGGCGAAAAGCTATCGAGAATAACTTCCGGTGCTTGGCCGTTATCCGAACTGAGAATCCCCAATTTCTGGATGTCTTCGCTGGGCTCAATCGCACCGAAGCCGATGGTTGTAGCTGCGCTCCCGATCGAATCACGAACAGACGCTGGTAGATTCTCAAGTGACCCTAGAGAATCGGCGAGCACAATCGATCCGGTCACCGTTGTTTCGGCCGGCCAGTCGCTGAAGCGTTCGACGATTGGCTGTGGGCGGCCATCCTGAGCGAACGCTAGGCCAACCTGAGCGGCTAGCAAGAACAGCGCCATGGACCATATTGATTTTCCGAGTGCCTGGGTGGACCTTGCTCCCGAGCTGCAAGCGTCTTTGCAGGAGGATACGGAAGTTAATTGACTCATACGATTCGTCCTACCGGAAATCAGTTAGGGAACTTGAAACTGAAGAACTCAGTTACGGTGGGATGCTGCCGCCACTAAAGATGTTTCTGCAACATAGCAGACGTAGCCTGGGCGTTTGGGAAAGCACCTTTTGGTACTGCGTGGCTAGCCATCGCGTTGAAAGCCGGCTTGGGGGGCGTCATGTTCGTAGTCGTAGATCAACCAGCGATCATCTACTCGGCGGAAATACACCTTTAAGAACCGAGGTACAGTACCCGCGAATCCACGCGTAGAAAGTTTGGCCACGGCATTGAATTCGGCAATCGCGGTTGGTGGCGTCGTTGAGTTATTGACGGTGATGTCCTTGATGCGAGTCACACGCGCATCGGTGAACTCGATGTTTTCGAGTTCTGATCTAGCGCGTGAAACCGCTGAGCCCGCCGCTTCATGCATAAAGCTAAAGACTTTCTCGTATTCATTGGCTTCAACATGAGCCGCAATTTCGTGCAGTAGCTTCGTGACGCTTTCACGCTCAGTATCAACCTGGATGTTGATCATCACCAGCAAAATGGTAAGGACAAGTAAGCCAGCCGCCGCGAAGAGTGCTGATTTTGCGCCCGTTTGAGACCACACGTATGCGGCAATCGCGACGATTACGCCCCCGGTCATCCCTAACCATATTGGACTTTCGAGAAAAAAGCTCGCCAAGACTTACCTTTCCAAAACGCACGAGAGTTTAACAACGACTAGTATACTAAACTCTCATGCCCATTAGGTAGTCCGTCCGGCATCCAACCGTCGGCGTGTGCCGATTTTATTGAGCATTCTAAGTAGCTCTTGAGACAATGCAGCTACTCCTGCGAATCCCAGCGTGGCTCGACCATGGCTTCTTACCACGCTTCGGTCGACTGTTCGGGTGGACTTGTACTTTGTTGTCCGGCTA
>DNPC01000172.1 GCA_003501565.1 Planctomycetaceae bacterium
GCCGCTAGCTTAAGTGCCCTGCGTTTCGTGTCCGCTGCAGGCGGTGGAACGCGAAACAGGGCCGCACGTCGTAGAGCCGCGAGCGCTTCTGGCACTTTTCCAAGTTCGTTGTACAAGATGCCGAGTTGAAGACTGGCCGTTGCCCGCAGGTCAGCACGTGTGTTTGCTCGCTCAAGTGTCGCAATCGCCTCCTGCGATTTGCCAAGGTACTGTAGCGCCGCCGCTAGCGGGATGCACAACTCAAGCTGTTCAGGGTGTCGTGCCAAACGTGCCTTTGAAACCGATTCGCGCAGAACGTTGAACTCAAGCAACGCACGGTCGACCTTCTCTTGCGAGAGGCGTGTCGGTTCCGCTTCATGTTCGGCCTGGATCTCGGCGGCCAGTTGCCGAGACCGCAGCAACTGCGTCTCTTCACGCAAAAAGACGACTTCTTCGACATCGTCAAATCGTTTGTAGGCTTCGTCCAGAACGCGCCGCGCGTCAGCAAAACGTTGATGGCTTACATAGATCTGTGCAAGTTCAAGATAGGGGTCATGAGTGATGGGAGTATCCCGAATCACCTTTTCAAGAACTTGAAATCGCTCCAGCGGGATCGGCGGCATGGCAGGAGCTGATGCACCATCAAGCGAGTCCAGTGGCTTTTCCTTGCGAATCAGCTGCTCTTTAGGAGGCAATTCCATGTCAGGCACCATGCATAAAGAAAGGACTGCTGTAAAAGTAGTTTCCCGGAAAACTGGTCGAGCAAGCGTCAGTGAAGACCACAGTAAAAGCAGTCGACTGGAAACACTTAACCCTCACAATTGCTGTAGGTTTCGCAAGCTTCAGGCAGTGAGCATTACGAAGTATACCATTGTTCGGCCGACGAACGAAATTTCGCCTGGGCGTACGCTGACCGGTCATCAAGGTTTCAAAGGCATAAGGCGAACGAATCAGGTGGCGAATTGTGGAGCAGGGCCGGCGTCAGAATTTGAAACAGCGGTTCGAAAAACTGGCCGGATTGCTCCAGCGGAGTGGCAAACCACTCTCTAGGAATCTTCACGCAGGCAGTTGTCACTTGAACGACTGCCGCCCACGCGTTTTGTTCAGACTTTCGTTTTTTGTCTGCGTGCTGTGTCTTTGGCCAATGCTCGTCCATCTCGCAAGCGCACGGCACACTTGGTCCGAGGACTGCGGATTGCCCGCGGGGGAAAGGGCTTTGATCCCAACGTTTGTCGGAAGGAACCTGGCTCAGAGTGTTGCCTGAAAGCGCGCCGAGGACGCTGCCGGATTCGCTCCAGCGAAAGGTAGCCACCCTGTAGCGGCTCTACGCTTTGTCGCCCCAATTACAATGGGAGACTTAACCCTCCCCCGTTCCCCACACCCTGAGAAATCTACCTGCTATGCAGTCGAAACTACGTATAGAAAAGTACTTCTTGTTCCTGATCTGTTTGGTTCTCGCCAGCTCGGCTTCGCTTGCACAAAAATCAAAGAGCAAGAAGAGCGACAAAGAACAGACTGATTCACTCACGCTTGATAAGCTCTTTCCGCCCAAGAGTATGTTTGGCCCATCGGCCCGCAGTCCCGCGTTTTCCAGCGACGGTCGCTACGCCGCCTACCTTTACCGTCCACTCAACGAACGCCGACATGGAAGCGACCTGTGGATTTACGATTTCAAAACTGGTCGAAATCAGCGTTTGACAGACATCAAAATGATGAGCGTCTACCAACGGTCGGCACGGATTGTCATTGAGGACCGTCTTGAGAAATACGGTCAAGACGACAGCGGGCCCGATAACAAAGATGCCGAAGACAAAGATGCTGAAGACAAAGGAGCTGACGAGAAGCAGGCTGATAAGCAAGATGCCAAAGCCGAGTATTCTGAGGCTGAACTTGAGGTAGTCCTAAACGTTCCTCCAAAGGATGCCGACGACGATTATGCACCGGTGTATTCGGGCGTTTCCTCCTTTCAATGGCACCCTCAAAAACCAGAAATCTTGTTCAACTCCGAAGGTGACGTGTATGCTCTTCGCGACCTTCAGAAGCCAAAACTCCAGCGGCTGACAAAAACGGATACCCGTGAGTCCCAAGTGGAGTACCTGCCGGATGGATCTGGTTACACCGTACGGCGGGATGATGCCGTCGTCCAAGTGAAGTTCGGTGAACACCTCGTTCAACAGCTCACTCCGAATTTACCCTCCGGCGAAAGTCTTAGCTCGTACTCGCTAAGCCACGATGGTAAGCGGATCGCGCTCATTAGCCGATCTGGCAGCGGTTCAAGCTCAAGGACTGTTGACATCATTCGATACCGCGACCGGTTTGCAAAAAGTGATCGCATTTCGCGAACCGTCTCTGACGACGAAGTTGGCAAGCAAACCGTCAAAGTCTACTTGTTCGAATTCGATGCTGACGATACCGAAGAGGCTCCGCTGCTGGAGGTTTTCGAAGAGACCATTGACGAACCACGCGATATTATCAGCGCACCCAAATGGTCGCTGGACGACGAAAAAGTCACCTTCTGCTTCTTTGATCAAGAGAACTCTGAGGTCCACATCCGTCTGGTGAAATGGCCCTCGGATGAAGAGCTAGCCAAGGGGCTTAAGGCGGCGCGAGCCGAACGACAAAAAGACTTCAAAAAGGCAATGGCAGAGGCGAAGAAAAAGGATGAAGAAGAAAAGACACCGGGGCGACGCGGGCCACGCGGCGGACGCACCCAAACGCTAGAGTTGGTCAAGCATCCAGCCAAGACGGTTTACCAATTCAAACACTACGGCGGTCCCAACACGCCCCGGATGGTAGATCCAGACTTCGCTGGCGACAATCAGCACATCGTTTTCATCAGTGAACAAAGTGGTTTCCGACATATTCACTTGCTGGATCCTTTGTACGAAAGCGTTCGCCAATTGACCAACGGACGCTTTGAAGTCTATCCCATCGAATTCTCGAAGGATCATCAGAGGCTATTTGTCACCGCGACAAAGCAGTCACCAGCTCGCAACATGGTGTATGTGCTTGATCTACAATCAGGCGAGCTCGAGCAGCTCAATGATGAAATCGGCACCTATTCGAGTGTCGCGGTTAGCAACGACGGGAAACGGCTGCTCGCGAATTTTGTCCGCTACGGTCAGCTCACTGAGCTCGTTGCGCAAAACGAAAAAGGGAAGGCCAAGCAACTCACCGATTCACATTCTGATGAGGCAAAATCGCTTACATCGGTCAAGCCTGAGTTCTTCGACTATGAGAACCGGTATGGCCACCGAATCTCTGGAATGATGTTCAAGCCAAAGGGATGGAAGAAATCACAGAAGCATCCCCTGTTGATTTATGTTTACGGGGGTCCACTCGGCAATCGGCACAGTGTCAACGATGGTAGTTACAGCTCCGATGGCTACTTTTTCCAAATGTACATGGCTCAGAAGCACGGCTATGTAACGATTGTTGTCGATCCACGCGGACAATCCGGCTACGGCGGCTTGTTTGAAAAGTCGAACTACGGACAGGTTGGAAAACCGCAGGTCGAGGACTTGGTCGATGGCGTGAAATACATGCAAGAAACGTATAATGTCGACCCGGAGCGGGTCGCTATCTACGGCTGGAGCTTCGGTGGATTCCAAACACAGATGTGTTTGTATACCGAGCCGGAGGTATTCCAGGTCGGTATGGCTGGCGCTGGACCGACGCAGTGGGAGAACTACAACTCGTGGTACACGACCGGTACCGTTGGTCCGTCGCGAAAAGGTAAACCGGACCAGGAAAAGTACTCGTTAATTCCGCTAGCCAAGAACCTCAAGGGCCAGTTGCTGTTGGTTCACGGCATGGAAGACACCAACGTGCTGTTTCAAGATACAGTCGCCGTTTACCGCGCTCTGTTGCAGGCCGGTAAGGAAACACATGTCGAGCTATTCCTTGATCCGACGGGCGGACATGGGCTAGGTGGCGACGTCAAACGCATCGGTCGAATGCGCAAGTACGAAGAATTCCTGCTTCGTACAATTGGTAACGGCAACAACCGGGGTTCCGACAGCAGGTAGGAACCGGAAGCGGCTGACTGACCCATCTTCCGACTGGGCCCGCTAGGGAAACTCACCCGACGCGGGCCCTACACGGCCGCCGCATCTAGCGCCTGAGAGATGTCGGCGATGATGTCTGCCACATCTTCGATCCCAACCGAAATCCGAATGTACTCCGGTGCGACGCCCGTCTGTTGTTGCTCTTCGGGTGACAATTGCTGGTGTGTAGTACTGGCGGGATGGATAACGAGAGTTTTTGCATCGCCAATGTTGGCCAAGTGCGAACAGAGTTTGCACGCGTTGATAAAACGTTTGCCCGCTTCTGCACCGCCGGATATTCCGAAGCCAATGATCGCTCCCTGGCCATTGGGCAAGTACTCTAAAGCGCGTGCATGATCGGGGTGAGAATCGAGGCCAGGATAGTTTGTCCATTCGACCGCAGCATGCCCGTCCAGAAATCTCGCAACCTCCAAAGCGTTTTCGCAGTGGCGTGGCATTCGCAAATGTAGTGTTTCGATTCCCTGCAGGAACAAGAATGCAGCAAACGGACTCATGGATGCACCGGTATCTCGCAGCCAGTGGGTGCGGATGTGCAGCAAGTAGGCAATATTGCCCATCGGACGCAAGTGCTCTTCAAACACTGCTCCATGGTACGAAGGGCTGGGAGCACAAAACTCAGGCCATTTCTCTGGCTGTTCTGCCCATGGGAATTTCCCGCTATCCACAATAGCACCACCCACGTGCGTACCGTGGCCGCCGAGGAACTTCGTCGTGCTGTATATCACGATATCGATACCATGCTCGATTGGTCGCAACAGATAGGGTGTCATAACCGTGTTGTCACACAACAGCGGGAGACGGCCATGGGGTGCCGAATGCGCTGCATCAGCGATTGCCTTAAAGTCTGGTACATCATTCTTCGGGTTACCGATGCTCTCCATATAAACCAGCCGTGTGTTCTCGTCGGCCAGTTCAGCAATCTGTTCAGGCTTGTCGGGGTCGAAGAAACGCACTTCGATACCCAGATTCTTGAACGTTTGGGTAAAAAGCGTCCAGGTCCCGCCATACAACGACGTACTGCTGAGGATATTCTGGCCCGAGTGGGCGATAGTTAGAATTGCTGCGGTGATCGCCGACTGCCCAGACGCAAAGCAGAGGCCGGTGACTCCACCATCCAGCGCCGCCAAGCGTTTTTCCAGCACGTCCACCGTGGGGTTCATCAGCCGGCTGTAGATATTGCCAAACTCGGTCAAGCCGAATAACGCCGCCGCATGATCGGTATCATCGAATGTGTAGCTGGTGGTGGCGTAGATCGGAACCGCCCGGCTTTTCGTGGTTGGGTCCGGTTCTTGTCCGGCGTGAAGGGCGCGGGTTCCAAGGCGGTGGGAGTCACTCATGGGAGGTTCTTTGCGTCGAAGGAGTTGAGGTTCGTTCGATAGCTCGCGTCTCGAGCGGAAGCATTCTAACCGCGAAGCGCAAAGTTGAGCAGAGTGGGCCCAGTTGATTGGCCCCAGTCGAGTTCAGCCGAGGGGCCCCGCAAGTGTGGGTTCAATAGCGTAGGTTGAGCAGAATGTACCCAGCAGATCGAGCTGGAGCCGCGGCTATTGAAAGAGTGCAAGTGCTTCGGCTCCGGTCATTCCAGGTCGAACGCCGAGTGCCTCTGCGCGGCTACTGACACTCTTCACCGATGCGGTCAGCATGTCGTCGTAGGTGTCAACACCACGAACAATGGCAGCCGCGTCACCATTTCGTTCGAACGAATCCATACTGAGGTATCCGCATGTCAGGCAGCCCTTTGCTCCGGAAATCACCAGCAACGGGCGGGACAGTTGATGGCATGTCTTGCTAAAGTTATCTAGATCCAGTTGTGGTTGTGTCATTTGGCTGAACGGTGTGTTGGGGGCAATGATACGTTAAGGGCAATGAGCTATGCAGTGGCTTCGCAAGGACGAAAAAGCTGATTGCCGATAGGCAAGCGGTGCGATGAGAGCCAGCAGCATGCCGTGCGTTCCTGAAGGCGGGGATGTGCAAAGATTACTGTATTTCCATCGTACCATCTGCAATTTGCTTTTGGGCATAACGCGCCAGCTTCTTGAGCGTAGCACTTTGTTCAGGACTAAGCAATCCTTGGTCGACGGCCTGGATCTTTTTGAGCGTCAGTCGCGGGCGGCCAGACTTGAGCCAGAGTTTTAGCAGGTACACTTGCAATTCAAATCGGCGCTGTTCGAATCGGTCAATATGCTCATCAATCAGCGGCAGAGCGCGTTGGTATTCACGACGGGCAAGCAGAATCGCGATCAGCTTGGCTAACTGAGGTTGCTCCCACTGCGTGCCGGGAACTTGTTTTGTTAACTTTGCCATCAGCGCCAACGCAACATCCACGTTCTCTTCTTCCAAGGCCGCGTCGATCTGTGGCGCCAAGAGTGCATGAACTTGCTCTGGTGCCGGTCGTTCGGCATCGGCCTGAAGTCTAGATTTCTGTTTCTTTCGCCGCCGAGCTCGTTTGGCCATATCTGAATTCTGGCCCTCACGGTTCTGGTAGTGTGAAATCAAATCGTAGCCCTCACAGTCCACCCAGCCGCGCGTAAGGAGTAGGAAACCGACCGGCGCACCGACTGCAAAGCCAATGAGGTGCAGGGCCTCGCTGCTCATTCCAGCCCCGCCAAGGAAAAAGAAGCCCAGATTCATGAACAAGTAAATAAAACCAAAGCTCAGGATCGGTAATTCGAACGTGAACGCGTAGAAGCCGAAAAAGAAAAAGCAATCAAACGAATTTACAGGAGCAAACACCATCGCCAATGCCATCACCGAAAATATCGCCCCCGAAGCACCTAGCGCGGCTCCTTCGGAGAACAGCATCAGTGTCTGTACAATCGCGGCTTGAACGACTCCCATCGCCAGGTACAGACCCAAAAACGGAAATGTGCCTAACTTGCCCTCGACAACCAGGCCGAAGCTCCACAAAAAGACCATATTGCCGACAAGGTGTACGATACCGGCGTGCAAAAACATGCACGTTACCCACTGTAGCGGATTGAGTCCCAGTCCAAACTGGAGTAGCAAGCCCTCTAAAGTCTCAGGCGGGAGCGTGAAGATCCCCACAAAGCACGCGACGTTAACGACGATCAGCGAAACGGTGGCGATCGGATAGTGGTAGACAGGTGCATCCGTCGAATAAGGAACGAATATCATTTTGCTGTCAAAGCAGAAAGGAGGGCGGTAGTGTCAGGAGCTTTCAACGCAGTTCATCAACTATTGAACGAATCTGTACAACTGAGTCGCTGCAGTTCGCTCTCAGGCGGTTGCACCAACGAAGTGTCTGTGGTCGAGCTGTGCGATGGACGCAGATTCGTCGTCAAGGCGTACCAGGATGGTGATGCTGCTGTTGCCGAACGCGTCGGGCTGGAGCATCTCGCCAAGTATAGTCCGCTTCGAACACCAGAGGTAACCGGACTTGTGGCCGGTGGACAAGAGCCGGCCCATTCGTATTTGGTCCTTGAATATATCGAAGCCGCTGCTGGCGGCCAGACTTCTTGGCGCAAGCTGGGCGAGATGCTGGCACTTCAGCACCAGGTGCCTGCTAGCGCGACGGTTGGGCCTGTCAATCGTTTCGGTTTCCCCAGCGACAACTTTATTGGTGCTACCAGGCAGCCGAACAGTTGGTCGTTTTCCTGGGTGGATTTCTTTGGGAAGCATCGCCTGGGGTTCCAGTTTCAACTGGCAAAGCAAAACGGCGCTGACACAGAACTGTTACAACGTGGTGCAGCACTCATCGAACGTCTAGATCGCTGGCTTCCAGCCTCTCCCGCTGCGGCCTTGGTTCATGGGGACCTATGGAGTGGCAATGTGATGTTTGCCAGTGACGGAGCGCCGGTCCAAATCGACCCTGCCATCTACTACGCCCATCACGAGACCGACTTGGCTCTGGCGTCTCTGTTTGGCGGCTTCGACCGGGCGTTTTGGGATGCTTACCACGCAACTTTCCCTCCGACCGCTGGATGGCAAGAGCGACTTGAGATATACAAATTGTACCACGTTGTGAATCATTTTAACTTGTTCGGTGGTAGCTACGCGCTGCAGGCGATGAACATCCTGCGCCGCTTTGCGTAGCCCCTGATTCTTCTGTACTCGGGTGTAAATTGGGCCAACGATGAAACAAGTGATCGCTATCGTACGCCCCTACCTGGCCGAACGCGTTCTCGAGAACCTTCGCATGGCGCCGCTCGAGGCGCTCATGGCTCGAGAAGTAAAGGGCTTTGGCCGTCAGAAAAGCTACTTGGAAGATTACGCCGACAGTGAGTACGGGCTCGCGTTCTTGCCCAAGGTTGAGATCACAATGTGGGTAGAGGATTTCAGGGTCGACGAGGTGGTTGCCAAGATCAACGAAGTGGCTCGAAGCGGCCGAATGGGCGATGGCAAAATCCTTGTAATGCCACTGATCGGATTCGCCGACGAATCTACGATCGAATCCGAGACGGCTGATGAATAACCGGCACTGCCGTGCAACTACACGTTCGATTCTATGGCGACCGCTGCGACTGCATTTTGCGCGATCGTAGCCAACGTTTCGGCTAGAGAGTGATCCGTACCCAGCGTATCAACTAAGATCCACGATTTGTGCGGCGCCGCAGCACGACACTGTTCGAGCTTGGATCGTAGCTGGTCCATCAGCAGCCCCTCGAACACTAAATGTGGCTGGATGACAGCGATTGGCTCGGGACGCCGTATCAATGCATCCAGCGCTTCGTCCAACGTGGGTGTTTGTCCATGCAGGAAACAAGTTTCTTGCCAGCGGACCGCACACAAGTTGCGTCGCAATTCAGCAAAACGCCGCATCTGTGACGTCGCGTAGTCCGACTTGCTGCCGCGACCAACGAATACAAGTGCCGTTTGACTACAGAAAAACCCGGTACACAACTCACCGCTTGGGGCAGTTAACACACATTCGCTGCACGGCTTGTTAGCAGCACCGGGAGTCATAATCCCGCCAGTGCCCGTTCCCGTATTTGAAGCGGTGGAACAATCGCGCGTTGCTTCGGCGACACTGCGTGTGCATACGGCATCTCGAAAACGCATCGCAGACAACTGCAAAATCGCAGGATCGCACCCCAGCGAACTCGTTTGCCCGAGCACTTCCACGCCGAATTTTTCCGCAGCAGCTTGAACTGCATCCGGGATATCCGCCAGTGCATGGTCGGCGGTAAAAAGCAGCAAGGGCACCACCACGATCCGCTTAATGCCGCGTCGCCTGAGGTCCTCAATCGCCGCTGGGATGGATGGCTCCGCTAACTCGAGAAAGCAGTAGGCAGCCATGCCGGCTGGCAGCTGCTGACTGAACTGCTCGAAAACACCCTCCAGCTGCCGTGCGCCTTCGGCCTTGCGGGTACCGTGTCCGACGAGCAGATAACCGATGGAGTCGTTGTGAGTTGTCATCGTGATGTTCAAGTCTTGGCGAGAGAGTAAGCCACGCTTTGTGCACACTGAGTCGGTTCTACGGTCTCCTGCCGGGAGTCTCGTTTCACAACGAGCTGCGTAGGGGCTAGAGAGCGATCACCGCAGTTTCCCCGCTGGCGAGAGTCACCAAAGTGTACTGGGTCGGCGATTGCCTGATCGATCAGCGCAACTCGTTACTTCGATTTGACCTTGCTGGGCCCGGCAGCAAGTACCGCCGCTGGAATGCCCTCGGCATAGCTGCCAATATTCTCCGAGAACAACTCGGCCAAATTCTCCGCCGCGGTATCGTATGCGTCAGGATCTGACCACGTGCCACGCGGCGACAGTAACTCACTCGGAACACCAGGGCAATCTGTGACAACATTGAGACCAAAGTACGGCTCGGTTCGTGTTGGTGCCTGAGAAAGATCGCCCGCGTGTATCGCATCCAAGATGGCGCGCGTGTATTTGAGCGAAATCCGCTTCCCAACACCGTAGCCACCGCCGCTCCAGCCCGTGTTGATCAACCACACGTTAGCGTTATGCAAACGAATGCGTTCGGACAGCAACTGGGCGTACTTGCTGGGATGCCAAACTAAGAATGGTCCGCCAAAGCACAGGGAAAACGTGGCTTGGGGTTCGGTGACTCCCATCTCCGTGCCCGCAACCTTGGCCGTGTAACCGCTGATAAAGTGGTATTCAGCCTGCTCAGGCGTAAGCTTGCTCACCGGAGGCAGCACCCCGAACGCATCACACGTCAAGAAGATAACATCGGTCGGCTGTCCGGCAGTACAAGGAATGCGAACGTTGGGGATGTATTCAATCGGATAAGCGCCACGTGTATTCTCAGTAATGCTACTGTTGTTGAAATCGACGTGGTGATCAGCTTTGTCATAGACCACGTTTTCTAGGACGGCACCGTAACGCAACGCGTCGAAGATCTGCGGCTCCGCTTCGCGAGTCAAGTAAATCGCTTTGGCGTAGCAACCGCCTTCGATGTTGAAAATTCCGTCATCAGTCCAACAATGCTCGTCATCGCCAACCAATTCGCGTTTTGGATCTGCCGATAGCGTCGTCTTACCAGTACCGGACAGGCCGAACAAAACACTGGACGTTCCTGTTTCTGGATCTGCCGTTGCAGAGCAGTGCATAGAAAGGACGCCCTGCTCGGGCATCAGGTAATTCATCAGCGTAAACACCGCCTTCTTCATCTCGCCCGCATACTGCGTTCCAAGGATGACAACTTCGCGGTGCTCGAGACTCAGGTCGACACTGGTCTTACTGGTCATCCCCGTCGTAAAGCGGTTTGCTGGAAATGCCCCGGCGTTAATGATCACACAGTCTGGCTCACCAAAGTCCGCCAATTCGTCACGGTTTGGACGAATCAGCATGTTATGCATAAAAAGGGCGTGATAGGGACGCGCGCAGATGACGCGTACTTTCAATCGGTGATTCGGCTCCCAACCCGCGTAGCCGTCCATCACGTAGATCCGCTCTCGCGTATTCAAATAGTCGATCGCGCGTTCACGGTTAACGAAGTAAACGTTTTCATCCAGGCCGATATTTACGGCTCCCCACCACACATTCGCCTCAGAGTGAGGGTGTCGCACGATGCGTTTGTCCTTCGGGCTCCGGCCTGTTTTGTCGCCCGAGTACGCAATCAGGGCACCTGTGTCGGAGAGAGTTGCGCCTTTCTCGCGGCGAAGCGCATCTTCATACAGTGCCGCAGGAGAAGCGTTTCGGTAAACATCCTTGACCTCGATCTTATAGGCGCCCAAATCCAACACGAGCGTATTCTCCTCGCCAAAAATGTAGGTGGTAAACGATGGCGGGAAACAGTCCAACGGCCGTGCATCCGCAATCATCCCTGATTATCTCTCTAACCCGCATTTCCTGCCAGCCGAATTCTTATTTGCAATCGCTTCACTTACCAATCCACCCGTAGGTCACAACTGGCGTTTGCTTTCGGGGTGCAGTCGCGGCTTCATCGCGTGAAAGACCAGTGGGCCTGGGAGCTGCCACAACGCCCTTACCCACCGGTAGGGTGTGCCTGCAGCGGGCATGCAATCCGTTGACACCCAAAAGTAATTCTCGGTCTGCAAAACTCGGCCTACCCCGCAGAGTGAAACGTTTGGTTGGACGCTCTAATTTTCGCAGATGCACGACGCCGTGGCCGCACGGCTGACCGGAGGTGTTCGCTGGCGTGTTACACTACCGATCCCAACCTCAGATCTTTGAATGCGTGGACTCCGTTGTGGGTCCCGAATCAAAGGGCTTAAAAGACCTACTTCTTGACAATCTACCTCCTCAGATTTCTAGCCGAACCCATCCATGCACTCATCTATCAAGAATCGCATCTTCACTGGCTTGGTCCTTATTCAGGCACTGGCCGCGGCCCAGCAATTGATGGCCGCTGACCCGCCAACGATGACACATGGTCCGATGTTGGGCAGGCCAGCAGCCAACCAAATGACAGTCTGGGCGCGAACTAGCCATCCAACCGAATTTGAAGTCCGATACGGAACCAAGCCAGCGACGCTCGAGCAGGCCGTTTCCAGCCAGCCGACGCAGTATCAGCATGATCTGACCGGCACAGTAACACTCACAAACCTTGAGGACGCCACTGAGTACTACTACCAGGTCTACGTTGCGGGCTATCCCCAAGGCTCGGTGGAAAGTTTCCGCACGTTGACCGATGGCCAGCGTCTAGTTGACTCCCAATACAACCCCAAGGGTCTCTTCAACGTGACGTTTGAGATTGGCTGTTGTGCCAACCAGAATCCTCTGCACGGCATCGGACACTCGCTGCCTTTGTACAAAACAATGAATTCGACAATCGCCCAGAAAATGGACTTTGCGATCATGAACGGGGACTGGTTGTACGAAGAACTACGTGATACACAGCCCGAGTCATGGTTGGCCGCGAATCGCCTAACTGCTGAACAAGCTCCGCCTGCGGTTAAACACATGCCTACGATCGTTGGCGTCTGGGAGAACTACAAACTGTACCTTTCGCGAGGCGTACCGCTGGCTCAGTGGCACCGTCGAGTCCCCAGCTTTTTCACTTTTGATGACCATGAGTTAGTGAACGACATCTGGGGCGCCGGTTCCGCTGGCAGACGTCATCGACGCAGCGTATTTCGCGACATCGGAACCCAGGCGTGGTACGACTATTTGGGTTGGGCGAACCCGGTGGCCAATCCGGGCACCATACAATTCGGAACCGCGCGCATGACCAAAGATTCGCCGCTGCTTGTAGACCCGCAGGCCGATTTCACGAAACTGGATATGACCAAACAGTCAAATCTGCATGTGCACTGGGGAACCGCAACTGCCGGCGTCAACGATATGCAATATGACGACGACAGCGGCGACCCAAACTCGATGGTTTATGACGTGGTCAAAGTTATCGACTCCCATACTTTACAGCTACATGCCCCCGCCAAAGCGACTCGTGAGAGTCAGTACTCGATTGGCCGAGACAGCTACGGAAAATTCCGGGTCGCGAATACCGAAATCTACTTGCTAGACACGCGTAGTCATCGCGAGATGCACGACACCAAGAATCCTACCAAGCCAGGTTTGACGATGCTGGGTAAGCGGCAACGCAAATGGCTCGAGTCTTCGATGGCAGCCAGCGACGCAGAGTTCTTCTTTGTGGTATCGAGCGTTCCGATGATGATCCCACACAATGGAGCCGGTGGATTTGAGTTCGACGAAGGAAACAAGGAAGAGGCCTGGGTAGCTTTCTTGGACGAACGCGAGTCGCTAGTAAATTTCTGGGACGGGTTGGGCAAGCCAGTGATGGTCATGACTGGCGACCTGCACAACAGTTTTGCAATTCGCATAACAGATTCAGTCTACGAATTCTGTTGCGGGCCACATAACTCGGTGAACCATGTACCCAAATTGGACGAGGACGATCGACCGATTACTGGCTGGTACAACTCCGGACCACGGCGATGCGACATCCGTTGGTCCAGCTACATCCTGCCAGACATCGAGCGGCCGCAGCGATGCTACCCATACTACTGCGTAGTGAAGGTCAACAACGTTTTCAATATGCCGCAAAAACAGGGCGATCAGAGGCTGGTAGCATATCCGCATCCACAAGTCATCATCCAGTACTTCCACGGTCGCACGGGTGAACTCGCTTACTCGGAAACCATTACCTCCAATCACGGTGACGGCGTACCAAACTAGTGCTAGGAAAACACGCGCTGGATCTGTTCTGGCCCAGCTGACGGGGGCGTGGTCTGGCGAGCAGAAAACCTGCTGCCGACAGCCGCCAAGGTGATTACTTGCTGAGCAGCCCTTGGGCTTCGAGCACGATTTGTCCAAGTTTCACATCGACCACGCGTTGTTGAGCTTGGCGGCGTCGCGCGATTTCACCACTGAGGACCTTAACACGGTTTTGAATCTGCTTGACTTGGAATTCTTGTCGAGCAAGCCCTGTTTGATATTCGTGTGTCAGGACCTGACGCAAACTCTCCTCCAATTTCGGTTGAACGCCAGGAGCTTGTTTCTTGACTTCATCACGGACTTCGCTGAGCCATAGTCGACTGCGAATCATCTCAGCCACAATCAGGATTTCTTCCTGCTGGATCAGTTTGAGTTTCAGTTGCTTGAGGTTTGTCTTCAATCTCCCGTAGACGTCCGTCGATTTCATTCGGCCTGGATTCTTCAGTGCTACTACCACCTTGGAAGGAAGCTCGGGCCGCTCGAACACGAAGGCATACAGCGTCGTTGTTCGGCCGCTGTTCCTGGACGACACGCCCGGGCCCATACCGCCCATCATTCCACCGTACCCCCCTTCGGCTTCACCGCCATAT
>DNPC01000465.1 GCA_003501565.1 Planctomycetaceae bacterium
GTGATACTGGCAGCCTCCAAACAGAGACAGACGTTCGCATGCTGGCTGTACACAGCGCATCCTAGAACGATCGTTCCCTGTCATTTCGCGAGCAACTTTTCCCTTCGCTCGCCACTCTCAGTCTTCCGACGAGCACCAAACATGAATCCACTCACCGAATTCGCACGCCGTCGGTTCCTAGGTAACATGACCACCGGACTTGGCGGGATTGGTCTGATGTACTTACTAGGAAACTCCGTTTCAGCCGAAGCACCTCAGCACGCAGCCACGTCCAGCGACGCTTCAATCTGGAAGCCGGGATGCGGTATGACTCATCATCCGGCTCGGGCCAAGCGGGTCCTGCAAATATTCTGCCCTGGCGCCGCTTCGCACATCGATCTTTGGGAACATAAGCCTGCGCTAGAAAAGTTCCACGGCCAGCCAATGCCTGGCGAAGAGAATCTAGTGTCTTTCCAGGGCAAGAACGGCAATCTCATGAAGAGCCCATGGGCTTTTGCGAAGTCAGGCCAGTGCGGTAAGGCAATCAGTTCAATGCTTCCATACATGTCGAAACATGTTGACGACATCGCATTTTTTCACGGCATGCACAGCAAGACGAACACGCACGGTCCTGGGTGCATCTTCATGAATACTGGACATGATACTGAGGGCTTTCCAAGTGCCGGTGCATGGACCAGCTTTGCTTTGGGCAGCGAAAACGAAAACTTGCCTGCCTACGTTGCAATTTCTGACATCCGTGGTGAACCGCCCAATGGTAAAGCAAATTGGTCGAACGGCTTTTTGCCAGCTCGTCACCAAGCAATCATGATGAGCGACCAGAAGCCTATCCGAAATTTGGCCAGGCCCGCAGCGATTTCCTCTGACGAGGATGCATCCACCCGGGCTTTACTGGAGCGGCTAAATCACAGGTACGCGATGGCGAATCCGGCTGAGAGTGAGTTGGCTGCCCGCGTGGCTGCCTATCAGCTGGCCGCGCGTATGCAAATGTCCGCGCCAGAGGTTTCTGATCTATCTCGTGAACCCGCATCGGTGCACAAGCTATATGGGACCGACGATCCAAACTCTTTGAAAGCCGCCTACGCGCGCAATTGCTTACTTGCTCGGCGGTTACTTCAGCGCGATGTACGGTACGTTAACTTGTACTGTGCGTCGCGCGCCTCTGGCGTCGACGGACTGCTCAACTGGGATGCACACAAGACTCTCAAGCAGGATTACCAACGCCACTTACCTATCTTTGACCAACCGACCGCTGCATTGTTACACGATTTGAAACAATCTGGCTTGCTCGAAGACACACTAGTGCTGTGGACCACCGAATTCGGCCGCATGCCGACTCATCAGGAAGGAACCACAGGCCGTGATCACAACCCTGATGGCTTTACTTGCTGGATGATGGGTGCCGGTGTCAAAGGCGGAATCAGCTACGGGGCAACTGATGAATTTGGACGCCGTGCTGAAGTAGATCCGACAACCGTCTGGGACTTCTACGCGACGGTCCTACACTTGCTGGGGTTTGATCACGAAAAACTCACTTGGTACCACAACGGACTCGATCGCAGGCTAACGGACGTCCATGGTCACGTTGTTACGGAGGTTCTAGCATGAATCCGTGCGGCATGTTTTTCGCTACGCTGACCGTCTTTATAGCCTTAACAATTCATGAACCGGCCGAGGCAACTGAAGAAGTCGATTTCGCTCGGGACGTAGCTCCGATCTTCACCCAACATTGTGTACGCTGTCATTTACCGGGTTTGGCGAAGGGAGGATTTTCGCTGGCGACATTCGAAGGTCTAGAATCTGGTGGCCATGTTGAAGCCGGCGATGCTGACGCAAGCTACCTGATAGAACTGATCGAAGGCACCGACGGTGATCCACCAGCGATGCCGCAGGACGGCCCACCCCTGTCCAGCGAACAAATCAAAATCGTGCGCGAGTGGATAGACTCTGGAGCGTTGTGGCCCGATGACCTCGTCCTGCGCGAAGAATCAAAAGCCGACGACTCTTGGTGGTCGCTACAACCGCTTAGCACCAGTAGTATCAGCAAAGAAACGACGATCGATAGCTTTGTAAAGACCAAGCTGGCCGAATCGAACTTGTCGATGAACCCAAGGGCCGATCGGCGCACGTTGATTCGCCGCGCTTCCTTCGATCTCCTGGGCCTGCCACCGACTCCCGAAGAAGTCGAAGCGTTCGTCAGCGATCCGGATCCGAATGCCTACGCTCGCTTAATAGACCGTCTACTTGCGTCGCCTCACTACGGCGAGCGGTGGGGACGACACTGGTTGGATGTCGTTCGATTCGGCGAAAGTAACGGATTCGAGCAAAATTTTCTTCTGAATGATTTGTGGCCATTTCGCGACTATGTAATCCAGTCGCTTAACGAGGACAAACCCTTCGACGAGTTCATTCGTGAACACATCGCTGGCGATGTAATCGCACCCAACGAACCCGGAGTCGCAATCGGCAGTGCCTTTTTGGTGGCTGGTCCGTATGACAGTGTGAACAATCAGGATGCGGAGCAGGCTGCTCAAATCCGTGCCAACACATTGGACGAAATGATCTCTGCAACTAGTGGAGCGTTTCTCGGAATGACCGTTGGGTGTGCCCGCTGTCACGATCACAAATTTGATCCGATCACACAAGAAGACTACTACAGCTTGTACGCGACTTTCTCGGGTGTTCGACATGGATCGGTTACGCTGGCAACACCCGAGCAAAGAAAGCTGCGCGCTCAGAAACTGGGTCCTTTGAATAGATCCAAGAAGGAGATCGACGACGCGGTCAAGGAAATCGACAATGCCGTACTGACACGAGCTGTCAATCGGCTGGACGAGTTCGAAGCGCTTTGGACTCGGCCCGCAGTCGATCGCACAGGCACTGAGGATACGATTTCGCCGACGGAAGCCAAGTATGTGCGGCTTATTTGCGAAGGCACAGATTCAAACCCACGTGGTAATACGTTCAAACTGGATGAGTTCGAAATCTGGACTCACGGCGAGAGCCCACGAAATGTCGCGTTATCGTCCAATGGAGCGAGTGCTTCCGGCGAGGCGCGGATCAACGAGGACTTTCCTGGCGTCTACGGTCCGCACCTCGCGATTGACGGCAAATCGGGCGCACGCTTCCTGTCAGCGTCCAATTCGCTCACAATACAACTGGCTGAAACAGAGACAATCTCGCGCTTCGTGTTCTGGATTGCACGTGGAGAAAGCAACCCGGCCCATCAGTTCTTCGACAACTTCCCAGCTGAATACCGAATCGAAACTTCCCTGGATGGCAAGTCTTGGACCGAAGTCTCCAGTGGTCGATCTCGAAGACCAGTAAATGACGCGCATCGTGATCACAGGCTATTGACGGCTGAAATTACGCAGGACGAAAATGAGCGGAAGCAGCAACTCCGGCGAGAGTCGGCGAAAATAGCCAAAGAAATCGCAAAGGTGCCTAAGCTCCCAAAGGCGTGGATTGGAACTAGGAATTCGAGCGACGCTGCTGGGCCTTTCCATGTATTCATCGGGGGCAGTCCACAGCGAAAAGGCAATCCGGTCGTTCCGGCCAGCCTTTCGATGCTTCAGAAAAGTGTCTCTGGCTATGAATTGACATCCGACGCTACGGAATCACAGCGGCGGATCGCCCTGGCTAACTGGATCACCCGACCAGACAACCCGCTCACCGCTCGCGTACTAGCCAATCGTGTTTGGCATTACCACTTTGGCACGGGCATCGTCGACACGCCAAGCGATTTCGGCTACATGGGAGGTCCACCGAGTCATCCTGAATTGCTGGACTATCTTGCCCTGAAGCTGATCGAGGGCGACTGGCGACTCAAATCTCTTCATCGAGAAATTATGCTCTCCGATGCGTACCAACAATCCAGTCTGTTCCGCTCTGCGGCTGCGCGAATCGACGGCGATGCACGGCTGCTGTGGAGATTTCCTCCGAGACGTCTGTCATCGGAAGAAGTGAGAGACACGATGCTACAAGTGGCAGGAAAGCTCGATCGACTTCCCGCCAAACTGCCGGACTCTTCAGCGGAAACCGACGAATCGGCGAAGCCAAAAATGGTTCCCGATGGAGGCCCAGGTTTTCGTCTATACCGATTCATGCGCGACAATGTATCCACCTACTCTCCGCTGGATTCACACGGCGCGGACACGTATCGTCGCGCGGTCTATCATCAGAATGCACGCGCTTCCGTAGTTGACTTGATGACAGAATTCGATCAACCGGACTGTACTTTTTCGGCTCCCAGACGAGCCGAAACAACGACTCCGCTGCAAGCCTTGTCAATGCTCAACCACCAATTCACGCTTGACATGTCCAACGCTCTCGCTGAGCGGCTTAAGAATGAAGTCGGCGACGATATCGCTGATCAACTCGGACGTGCGTTCCAGTTGTGCTATTCTCGGGACCCACAGCCTGAAGAGTTAACGGACTGTTCGACGTTCGTCCAAGAACACGGATTGCCCGCTCTGTGCCGAGTGCTATTGAATACTAGCGAGCTGATCTACTTGGGCTCTCAAGCAACCACAATGGATTAGCATGGCGATGGCAAGGCCGCAGAAAACCAGCCCAAGAAAACCAGTCAGAAAACGCACTGTAATTCGATGTGTTTGCCTAATCTTGGATACGGAAGAGCCGGCGGAGATAGTCTAGCAGTGCGCCGTGGTTCGATGAATCTGCATGTTCACGTAATGTTTGCATCGGTGGATGAAGAAGCTTATTGACGACGCGATCAAATGCGATCGTGATCTCTTTTTCAGCCTTGTCGTCTAATCCCTTATCCTTCAGTTTGTTCAGCAGCCGCTCTAGTTCAGTCTGCTTCGTGTTTTCGACCTGCTCTCGGAGCCGCTTGATAGTCATACCACTGGCTCGATGTGCTATCTCTTCCAAGAACCGCTTGACTTCGCTATCGACGATCTTCTCTGCTTTTGGCCATTCTTTGCGGCGGGCTGCAATGTTGGACTCACAAACGGCCTGAAGATCATCTACGGTGTAAAGATAGACATTTGGCAATTCTCCGATCGCCGGTTCTACATCGCGCGGTACTGCTAGATCCAAAATCAACACACTGCCTCGCGAGCCGAGTTTGCCAATCTGGTCGGCCCTAAGAATCGGCTGCGGCGCTCCGGTCGTCGAGACAATCAAGTCCGCCTGAGCGACTGCGGTTTGGAGTTGTTCCCAAGGTACGCTTTGGGCTTTGAAAGACTCGGCCAGTTCCTGCGCTCGTTCCGCGTTGCGGTTGATCACCTGCACTTGGTTGGCGCCCGCGTCGATCAGGTACTTGAGCGTCTCTGTGCCCATTTCTCCGGCACCAATGAGCAATATTTGCTTATCCTCAAAACGTTCAAAAAAGTCAGCCGCCACTTCGCTTACGGCTACACTCGGTACACTGATGCGACGACGATTAATGTCTGTTTCGCTGGCCACCCGTTTGGCTACCGACGTGGCCCGCTGGAACACTTGATGCATTAACGCCGATGCGGACTCCGTTTGACATGCTTGTTCATAAGCCGTCTTAACTTGAGATAATATCTGCGCTTCGCCAATGATCATGCTATCAAGGCTAGACGCTACCATGAACAAGTGTTTGATTGCGTCGGCACCCGCTAGCCGGGTCATTTGATCTTCAATCGAAGGAAAATCTGCGTTGTGAAATTCCGCTAAGAACTCGCCAAGTTGTGTCGCTGCGGGTAAGTTCCCTTGATCGGAAGACGCTGCGTACAACTCAACGCGGTTGCAGGTGCTCAGGAGTACCGCTTCTACGCCGGGGAAGCGATTGGCCAGCTGCGCAAGCGCTTCACCGACTTGTTCGCTACTGAATGCTAACCGCTCCCGCAAATCGATGGGCGCGTGGTGATGTGTCAAGCCGATCATGGACCAGTACATTAGCCACGGCCCTCCGAAACAATCGGGTACGGCCGGGTAGATACACTGCCTTTATTCTCTGGCTTTTGCGCGCTCGCTGACTGCCCGTGTGACGAGAGCAAGATAAGGACAAACACTAGCAAGAAAAAACCCAGGTTGGCAATCGCGAGATAGGCCCCACGGCGACCACCCAGCGAGCTATCGGATGACAGTTCCAAGAAGCTCGCTACCAGTGATACCAAGAAGAGAACAAAAGTCAGAATCACGCTACTGTTGAGCAAAAGGGACCCCGACTGGCTGTTCACATTGAGGATGATTCCTGAAATGAGTCCGATGGCAAGCATCAGCGAGGTCAAGTAGAGACAACTACGCGTCAGCGCCTGAGAACGTTCAAGTGCTGGTAGCTTTAGAAATTCTCGTTTGAGTTTTCGGTTCTTTAGCCGCCAGGATTGGAGAAGGTACATAACCGCGGTCCCAGCCCCGAAACAAATGGCGATCGCCACCATCAGAAGGCTGATGCCGTGAATCGTTCGCCAAACCACGACTGTCGTTTGCAGTTGAAACGGGGGTATTTCACGCACCCACTGTGCTACTCCGATCAATCCCAAGATGATAGGAATCAGGATCAGGCCGGTAGAGCGTTCCGGGTTGCGGATCGTTAAATACAGACAGCCTCCTGCTAGTCCCCAAGCGCCCAACACCGTCCAATGAAACCAGCTGCCTACCAACGTCTGGCTCGAATTCAGTTCGTTGATCAAGAAAATGCTATGAGCAATAAAGCCCGCGATGAGCATCCCAATCAGGAACACGTGTCGTGCAGGGTACTTCAAGAAGAGCCGTGCTCCCTCCATACCCAATACGACTAGGTAGCTCATCAGAAAGCACGATACGCTGACACCGGTTAACATCGAACCCCCCTTTCAACGCACCCACAACGAAAATGAGCCCACCACCAGCGGCAGTAGGCTCCGTTGTGCTTCAAAAAGACTACCACACGCCTTCCACTGGGCGTGAGGAGCTATCGGATATTATCTGTTCAGATAGCTCGGTCCACCCGTTCCAACTTCCACGAAGCGGTTACGAGCGGCGGGCAGCTTTAATCCCACTCTTCGTCGTCATCATCGTCGTCGCCGCTCTCAGAATCACTGTCACTATCCATTGCCACAAACTGCTGCTTCTTGAATTGAGTCCACCGATGAAACACCACACCCTGACAGG
>DNPC01000643.1 GCA_003501565.1 Planctomycetaceae bacterium
ATGGCGGCTACGGCGATGGCGGCATGGGCGGCATGGGGGGCTACTATGCGCCAGCGGGCACGCCGCCGCGTCTGCCGGGATTTCCGGAGGCGCCTACGAACAGCGTCGACAATTATCGCGGCGGCGAATTGGCGAGATTGTCCAAGTCGGACGCGATGACTAAAGGCCGAGGTCTCTCACGCAGCTTGAATGAAGCTCTGACTGGTGATCGGTTTGGTAGCTTTGCTGAAAACAAGTTCACGACCAGCCGAGAGAATCCGTTGAGCACTTTTTCGATTGACGTCGACACCGCCTCGTACGCAAAATGTCGGCAGCTGTTGATAGAGCAAAATCGATTGCCACCGGTTGATGCAGTGCGAATCGAAGAATTCATCAACTATTTTAAATACGAATACGCGGGGCCCGTTGGGGACGATCCGTTCGCCGCTCACCTGGCTGCCGCAACATGTCCCTGGAATCCGAATCACCAAATCGTTCGTATTGCCTTGCAGGCTGAGAAGCTTGCAACCGAGGATCGGCCAGCCGCGAACATCGTTTTTCTCCTGGACGTATCCGGGTCGATGAGCTCCGCCAATAAGCTGCCGCTGGTCAAGGATTCGATCCGCATGATGGTACGTCAGTTACGAGCGGACGATCGGATTGCGATGGTGGTGTATGCTGGTGCGGCAGGTTGTGTACTAGAAAGTACGCCAGGTGATCGCCAGGGCGAAATACTCGCCGCACTTGATCGCTTAGAAGCTGGCGGTTCGACAAATGGTGGGCAAGGCATCCAGCTTGCCTATGAATTAGCCGGCCGGCATTTCATCGCTGGTGGCGTCAATCGCGTCGTGCTTTGCACTGATGGCGACTTTAATGTTGGGGCTACCAGTACCGGTGCACTAGTAAGCATGGTCGAAGAGCAAGCAGCTCGGCAGAAGGTGTTCCTGACCGTGCTCGGCTTTGGCTCCGGCAATACGAACGATGCGATGATGGAGCAGATTTCCAACAACGGAAATGGAGTCTATGGTTTCGTCGACAACCAGCGGGAAGCACACCGGCAGATGGTTTCACAGCTGGCGGGGAACCTGGTCACGGTTGCCAAGGACGTGAAGATCCAGGTCGAATTCAATCCAACTCAAGTTGCCGCCTACCGTTTGCTAGGCTACGACAACCGGGTGATGGCCAACGAAGATTTTAACAACGACGCCAAAGATGCCGGCGAAATAGGAGCCGGTCATCGTGTGACGGCGATGTACGAAATTGTGCCAGTGGGTGTCGCATCGAGTGCAACCAGGCCCGTAGTCGATCCACTACGCTATCAGCCGGCAACGGACGCGGTCGAAGACTCAGCGGTTTCAAGCGATGTTGAGCCAAGCGCTCAGCGGCCCGTGGGTGCACCAGCCTCAGAAGTGGCAGGTGAATTACTTGCCGTAAAGCTGCGGTACAAGCAACCAGAAGGAACGGAAAGCAAGTTGTTGCTATTTCCGCTTGAGGATAAGGCTTCGGAGTTTGAACAAGCCGACCGTGACTTTCGCTGGGCAGCATCCATGGTCCAGTTCGGCATGTTGCTTCGCAATAGTCGTTTCAAGGGACAGTCGACTTGGGAGCAGTTGATCGAGCAAGCCCAGTCTGCGGCTGGAATCGCGCCAGGCCCAGACTACACCGAAGCTCTATCCATGATTCGCACAGCCCAACGGCTCGGGAGGTAGTGCAGTGTCTCACCACTGGCCAAGCATAAAAAAACGGCGTTGGTGAAAACCAACGCCGTTTTGTCTGAGAGTCAATCGCGATAGCGGCTAGCTCTCCGATGTTTCAACATGGCTAGCCTTGTACCCACCTGTTGCTTTGAAGTACAGGATCAGCAGCAGGTAAAGAACTGCCATCAAGGCTGGGACGGCGGCGGTGATCTTCAACGCCATACGTCCACCTTCCAAGGTTGCCGATTTCACTGGCGCGGCGTCCGCCTCGGAGGCTGGCTGAGCTGTCTCCCACCAACCCGCTAGAGCGGCGTGGTTTTCGTCAGATTCGCCACGCGCTGCCAACGCTTCGCCATCGCTAGCCAGCGTCTTCCCCTTGTCTTCCAATACACCAACCTTTGCACCATCAAGACCTTTAATCTTGGGTAGGAACATGAATCCCCCAGGCTCAGCGACTGAGTAGCGTTCATAGGCCTCAGGAGCGTTCTCTTCGAGGTTCTTAGATGCATAGTAGTCTTGTTTGTAACCAATGGCTGGACCACCAATGAGCCCGGCTGACAACATTCCGACGCCACCCATTAGACCAATTGCAACCGCTCCTCCCTTGGGGAATTGTTCCGATCCAACGGCCAACATCGTTGGCCAAAGGAAAGTCTTACCGCAAGCGTAAATCGTGGCCGCGATCACACACATCACGATCGACTCCGCGCCGCCGAGCATGGTCAGACCGATGACACCCAGAATACTACTAACCAACAGTAGACCCAGAGGTGAGATCTTGTGGACAATCGGACCAGCGACGAAGCGAAGCGCAAACATCAGGGACGACGTGTACACAAACAGCATCAGTCCCTTTTGTGGGTCATCCATGATCGCTCCGGTGATCTTGGAAATCCAAGAGTCCGTGCCGAGTTCGACGTAACCGACTAATGCGTGAATCAGGAGCAATAGGAAGAACAAAGGAGTGATGCAGGATACGATCATCGAACCAATGTCGATGCCGGCTGAAGAAACCTCACTCTCAGGGAATTTCTGACCAAGCAGCATGATGCCATAGAGGACTACTGGTATTAAGAACAGAGACATCTGAATCTTCCAGTCGACCGCTGGAGCGATGACTTCGCCGTTTTCGACGGTGGCCGACATGAACGCAGAAGCAAGACCGCCGATAACCAGGCCAGCAGGCCAGCCGGCGTGTAAAATGTTCAGGTAGTGAGTCTTGTTCTTTGGAAACAGTGTTGCGGTCAGCGGGTTCACGACTGCTTCACAAACGCCGTTGCCAACGGCGAAGATAAACATGCCCCAGTAGAGGCATTGGAATGCGGCGTCTTTTCCTCCAGCTGCGAACGCCGCAGGTGCCGCAAGGGTGATAACGGCCGAGATGAAGTGCAGGATGAACGCGCCCGTCATGAGTTTGCCGTAACCGACGGCGTCAGCGACCAAGCTTGTGATGATGATCACCACACCAAAGCCAACTAGTCCACCTCCTGTGATTGTGCCGAGTTCGGTCATCGTAAAGCCGAATTCTTCGGCCCACTGACCCAGGATTCCACCCCGAACAGAAAAGCCGACCCCTGCGGCAAGGATCGCCATGAAACCGGCCCAAAGCAGGCGGTGTGCGTTGGGCGCGACAGCATCGCCCGACGAGGAAGCTGAATCACTCATTAAATTTGTCTCGCTGACTTCTTCAAATAGTTAGGATGCGGATGGGCTGCATAAGTTAACTTGGCTGCAATCGCAGTTCAACGCTTGCACTAACCGTTATGCCGTCATAATTGCCGAACTTTGTTATCTACGGGCACAAAACGGCTGCTTAGGTAAGTAATTCGGTCCTTCATGAGCCTGGATTACCGTAGAACCGCGACTTGCCCAGCATGGCGGTACGTCCGAAAATAGGAGTTACAACCGGCGATTCCCCTCACAACAAAGCAGATGCCATGACAGTTTCGACTTTGTCCGCTCTCCTTTCAGTTCTTGCAGCTGCGCCAATTGCTAGTGTCGAACCGGGGCCGGGGTTCAAGAAGATCGTGACGATCGCGGGTTCGGGGGAGACCGGCAAGATTGTTCAACGGGGTAGGGCAGATCAAGTTCCACTGTCGAATCCATTCGGAATTCAGCCCGAGCGCGATGGGAGTCTTATCATCGCATCTTGGGACCAACATGTCATTTATCGCTTGGATGCCGACTATCGACGGATTGAAGTCATCGCTGGTACCGGGAAGCCAGGGATATCAGGCGACGACGGTTATCCACCTCGAAAGATACAGCTCAATCAGCCGCACGAAATACAAGTCGCACCGTCCGGTGATATTTACGTCGCAGATACCACGAACCACCGTGTCGGGAAGATCAACGCCGGGACACTGCGATGGGACGTCGTGGCGGGAACCGGCGAGCCCGGTTATGCGGGCGACAATGGTGATGCGCGACGGGCGCAATTCAATCA
>DNPC01000593.1 GCA_003501565.1 Planctomycetaceae bacterium
ACGGAGCCAGCGTCTTCCGCCGCCAGCTGAACATTCCGTCTGATCAGTAAGGCATAAGTCGATTGTAAGACAATCACCCGGTGTGGCGACAAGCTCTTGCCAATCCGGCTACGGCTCTCTGGTAACCAGATTCGCGAGACTTCGGGCGTGGACCAAGCGGTATGAGAAGCCCCGACATATCGCCAATCCCTCGACGGGTTCTCCGGTTGTTGATGATACGTTGCGTTGTCCAGCGAATTTGCAAATCGCTTTGTCTTCCCGCCATGAGAAGAGGCAATCACGTGACAAAAAGAAACACGCGGCGGATCGCAAAGGCTAGTCGCCTGAGGATCCGCCGCGTAAAGTGCCCCCATGCACTCGTTCACAGCAAAGCTGTTCGCTTAAAAATCATGTGGTTGTCAAAGCTGTGACAAACCTTGTTCGCAGATGGTCCGGGCGAACGATCGCAGATTGATCGCAACCAACCATGATGGTGATTGAAGAGTCCTATTCTTAACGGCGAGTCCAAGCAGGGGCTCTGCCGCCCGATGAAGATGAGGCTGGCACTCCCGCCGCAGCACCTTGATCGCTTAATCGATAACCCGCCGAGGGGCGAATTGCCTCCGGAGAGGAACTGCGGCCTGCAGTCCGTTTTGGTGCGTGCCGAGGACTCTCATGAGCGGCCGCTTCAACGTCGCCCCAATCGAAAGAGGTACTGCCCGAGTGATAGGAAGCTTGCGTGGTCGAATCGTCAGCCTGTCCGTTCTCCATCGAGTCGCCTTGCCCGCCACCATTTTCCATGACGCTGGGAGCGGCCTCGATCTCTTCCGGTCCAGTGGACGACTGCGGTAGGACGACTCCGCCTTCGTTCAGATCGCCGAGGCTATATACTTCGCCGCCAGTCGGACCGTTGCTGACAACGCCTGGGCGAGTGTAACCATAGTCGAAGTAGATGCCACCGGCACGTTCCTTCGCTCGCTCTTCAGCGTCCCAGTAAGCCTTGTCCACCCAAGCACCTTCCTGAAGCGTAATACCGTTAAGATCCAGCAGAGATCCCTTCAAAAGGTGCAGGTTCGTGATCTCTTTGTTGTATTCGCAAATCGCTTGGTGGTACTGGAGCTCCGCTCGAGCTCGTAACTCTTCGGCCCGAAGCAACAGGTCAAGGAGCGACTGTCGGTTTCCGACGCCACGTTCCAATTGACGTTCGTACGCCTTGATCTCGTTCTCATGAGCACTTGCTTGCTGCCAAAACTCATGCATCATGTCATACGCACCGTCGATGCGAGCGAAGGCTGCGGCCAGCTCAAACACCAGCATGATTTCCTTCTCTTCCGCCTCAACCTGACTCTTCTTTAGCTGAAGCTGTGTAAAGGTGATGTTGGCCAGTGCGCGTCGCTTTCCGAATGCCTGCGGCGTAAATTCGACACGTGCTCCCACCTCTTGGTAATCGCCGCCCAACAGTTCTTCGATCGCCGAGGTACCTGCGGCCGGGAAACGTGCCCCACTAGGCGAGGAACTAGCTAGATGGTCACCAACTCCCAGCCAGCGATAGAAGCCGACAAGGTCAAGCTGCGGTAGGACTTGGTTTCGAGCGGAGATCAACTCAAGCTCATCTTGTTTGATCGCCCACTTTTGCCGACGCACTTCGGTGTTTCGGACCAGTGCCTCACCAACAACCTCGTGCCAGTTGAAGTGAACTCGTGCGATACTTGGACGATCCGATGGTCGAATGCACCGCCCGTCAGTGGCTCCCCAACCGATCAGTGATCGCAAGCGACGCTCAGCACCAAATATGCCCTCAGGATTGAATCCCGGAACTCGCGAGCCGTACAAGGCTCCCTTCATTTGGCCTTGGAATTGGAACAGACGACCTTGGGCATTGAATGCCGGAGCAGGTTCGCCACCGGCAGTCGCCACTTCCGTAGCTTGATTGGCAGCTTGCGATGCTAGATCGCGAGCGTGGACCGCCGCATCATAGGCTCGGTACGCACAGTACAGGTCCCAATAAGCGTGTTCGATGGACTGTAGCAGGTTGCGAACATTGATTTCGAATTCGTGTGTAGCGATCTCTTCGTTCATCCGAGCCAACATGACCGGAATCCGATTGACCAGCGTACCACGACCTCGCATCAAAGGCTGGTTAATCTGCAACTCAAGAGCCGCAGTGTAGTCACTTGGTAGCTGACGCCCGACGCCAGGGGCTGGAATGTTGTTCCGCGAATAAACGGTTGTGAAGCGAGCGGTCGTGATCGTGCCCGTTGCATGACGCTTCGACAGAGCCATTTGGCCATTACCATCGAAAGCTTGGAACTGCTGAGGATTGAACGGATTGGTTGGATCAACATTCCGCGGTCGGTCTGTCGTGTTGTACCCGAACAACGCTGAGAATTGTGTATCGAACTCGGCTAGGGCATCTTCCACGCCTCCGACCTGATTTGCCCGGACGGCACCTCGCTGCGCAACTCGCGTACCTTGCGAGTCAACGGCCAGCGCCTGCGTGCTGCTGGTGCTCGACACGATCGCGGGGTCGTAAATACTCGGCATCTGCCCAGGTTGAGCCGCCAGGAGTGCGGCACTTACTTGCCCGGTCTGCGAATTGTAGCCGCCCAGCGACCGCATCACTTTCGTGTTGTTCAGCGCCATGCTGATGCAGTCTTCCAGACTCAGATCGATATATTCCTCAGGCAGGTTGCGCGGGCCGAATGGGGCCAGCGTATCGGTCGCCTCAGGAAGGGAATCGATATGGACATCCGCGTATTCGATGTCGGTCGACTGTGCGATGTAGTTTGCTAGCGATGCGTCACGCTGAATGTAGAACGGCTGCGTTGGATGGCAACCAGTCAGGATCATCAAGCCGATTTGCAGTATCGCACACAGGCGAAAGATTGGACGGCGCATTGGAGCGAGATTCCTAGCGAGTTAACCTCCTTTCACAGCGGACGCAATCCGGCTCCAACATGGAACCTGCCAATCGCGCCACCAAAGAGGTAACTGAATCTTGTTAATGCCCACCCTTTGCCGAGTAGTCCAACCGGTAGAACCAGCCGGCTGCCTATGATTGGGAAGCAAGCCCGGACGCCTCGACACGAAAGTTATCGACGAGCCAGGCGTCAAACCTTGACTGATCGTTACAGATTAACAGATTTTCTTCGCCTGTTGCTAGCAATCCGAGCTGGTAGCTGAGCTCTGGCAGGTCAAGTCGCCGGTTTCGGCCGTTCGGGCAACACAAGCATCTTAGAACTATCCGAAAACCTTGAATCGGATATCAGCCGCGGGGCGTTAGCCTTGTTCGTTGGGGTGGGAACCGCGGCTAACGC
>DNPC01000586.1 GCA_003501565.1 Planctomycetaceae bacterium
TGCGAATGCACCACACGATCGTGGAGAGCCATGCGGCGCGGACCCAGCGCTGGCAGCATGTTGATCATCAAGAAAATGTATGTCACCGGAGTGATCAATACAACGAATTGCTCCACACCCAACGACCCCGCCAGCAAGCTGAGAGAAAGCACAAACAGCGGAACGTAGCGCAACGAGCTCCTGACAAGTCGGCGGCGGTTTTGCAGCCGAAGCCCATGGCGATCGACAATTCTCAGCTGGAACAAGTAGCGTCCCAGCGACCTGCCACCGCGATACTCAAAATATACTGCTAGCAGCGGGACGAAGAGCACTAGATATTGCAACAGTGAGAGCCGGCCCAAGAAAACGTCCACGTAGTGGGCAAACTGGGGGCTATCGCCCAACTGGCCTACAATTTCCTCGCGAGCGCTACCGGCCAGTTGACTAGGAACGTATAGAATCGCGATCAGCACGCACCAGGTTGCAAGATCCACACCGTACGCCAACGCTCGGTTGAGCAGTCCTGCGCTCGTCACGCCGACCGGCGCCATGTTTGCCAGTGCAGTCTTCAGTGATTCGTAGTTGTCGAAACGATCTTCCGGAAGCTTGCTCATCAAACGCTTCAGCAGTCGTGCCCATCCCTCCGGCAAATGCATCGGCCAGCGTTCAGGAAACTCAGCTACCGCTATCTGCTTGCTGTCGAGTTGCTCCCGGAGTGTCGATCCAGTGATTGCATAAGGGCGACGACCAAAGGTCAGCTCGAACAGCGTAATTCCGAGCGAGTACATGTCGCTTTGATCACTTGGTTCACCACCGGCGCTCAGCTCCGGCGCCATGTAGCTTAACGTGCCGCTGATGCCTTCTTTGGGCGTTGATTGCTTGGTCTTCGCAAGTCCAAAGTCGCCAAGCTTTACTGTGCGCTTGTCCGATAGGATCAGATTGCTGGGTTTGATATCACCATGCACTAATCCCTGTAGACTAGCTTGCTCGAGCGCTTCGACGACTTGTATCGCATAGCGAACAACATCATCGTACGGCAGCGGGTTATCTTGAATTAGTTTCGCAAGTGTTGGTCCTGGTAGCAGTTCCATCGCAAAGAAGGGTTCTTCGCCATCACGGCCAACGTAATAGATGGTGACGACGTTGGGATGGTTCAATCTCGCCTGCGCGACCGCTTCTTCGAGCAAACGGGCAATCTGTTTGTCGGTCGACGACTCTCCTTCGTCCGCGCTCCGCATAACTTTGACGGCAACGAACCGCTGCAGCGATTCATCTAATGCTCGGTAGACTGCTCCCATTCCACCATAGCCGAGCTTGGCAAGCAGACGAAAGTGACCGAGTTCCTCACCCGAGCGATCTGGCCCGTCGAGAAGCTGGAAAGAAGTGCCACTGCCCACTTCGCTGCAGAAGGAAACAGTTTGCGTTGCGTCTAAACCTTGCAGCGAAATAGCGCGACCACACTTGGCACATATCCCCTCTCCATGCGCCGCCAAACGCACGTCCCCCCCACAAGAACATCGGTACGTTAGCAAGCGAGGCTGCGTGGAGGCGGCAGAGCTTGTCTCAGTTTCCGAAAGCGGGGCCGGCTCCATGGGGTTTCGATTCGCAGGATCTGCCGGGTGTGCAATTTGTGGTGACGGAGACTGCGCGCGTGTCGTTGGCCCAGCAGGATCACCTAAGGACTCAGGCGGATCACGTGGGGAATCACCTAAGTTTGCAGTCTCCTCCTCCATCACCGCCCCCAGAAAAGAAACATTCCGCCCACGACTCCTCAGTGTGTGGTACGAACCAGCATCTATTTTACTTTGTGCCTGCGGAAAGGGTTAGTGCCCGCAGAAAGGGACAGCCCCAGTCCAGGGCGATGCTAAGGAAGCGGCTGCCTTTGGATCTTCGAGTGAATCTCGTTGATTTTCATCAGTGCGGCCGATGCGTAGAGCTTCGTAAGCTCGTAATCGAAAACCCCAGCTTCGACTGCCGGGTCCGTTTTGACTATGATCTCTGCCTCCTCGAGCGTTGAAACGTTAAAGATGTACATACCACGTTTAGGTTGTCCGTCCACGAAGGGGCCTGCAAGAACCAGCTTTCCTTCGCCAGCGAGGCGGCCCATATTCGAGAAATGGCCATCGAAGATCGCTTTGCGCTTTTGCGGATCGGTGATCTTTGTCGGGCCCGTAACGAGGGTGCAAAACACGAATTTTCGCATGCCGAGAGGATCGGCGCCCAACTCGGCGGCAAGCTTCTGGTCAAACTTTTCGTTGCCCTTCGCATCAACCTTCTCGTCAGCTTTCTCGTCTGCTTGCTCCTCGGCTTTCTCGTCAACTTTCACCTCCGGCGACGCTTCCGGTTCTTCGCTGTTTGCTGTCGCCTGGCCAATCTGAGCGTCTACTAGCAGCAGTCCGGCTAACGCCGCCGAATTCCAAGATACGGCTGTTGAGCCAGCGACGACCATCGCGCAGACCACGACGCCAGTGCGAACTAAATTTCTTGCGCTCATTCTCAGGACCTTCCAACGTGTAAATGATTAAATAAGGCTCAACTGAGCAATGGTAACACTATCCTGGGCAGCGTTTGCAAATGATTGCCTTTGCGCCGGCCACGGATTTCAGGCAGGGGGATATTCGTACCTCTGAGGGGTGATGTAGGTGAATTTGCCGCAAAATGAGTAAGAGGCGGTTGCTCACCAGAGCATAAATGGCTCTTCTAAATAGTTGCCTCGGATTGGCTAGAGACGGTACTGGTACGTTCCACCGCATCGCATACGACGGCAATCCCTCTTCCGCCTCCCGACACTGCCTCGATATCACGTTTTGCAATTTTGAACTTGGCGTACATCATAAAACGGATCAGCAAACAGGTTGGTGAGTTTCTCAGCTTGTTTCTTCCAATCCTCAACCGACGCACATTCCGGCGGAACCCTATTGCCATGCAAGTGATCGATGGCGGCTGGTTCAACCGGGAGGGAAACGCTCTTTGCCCCGCAGCGAATTCCT
This sequence comes from Planctomycetaceae bacterium, assembly GCA_003501565.1. GTDB lineage: Bacteria > Planctomycetota > Planctomycetia > Pirellulales > Pirellulaceae > Aureliella. Next base: position 2,970 of record DNPC01000586.1, read on the forward strand.
GCTAGGACGTGTGGGGAGAGTGCGCGTTGCCCCGTACTCTCCTCGCAGTCCAACCAGGCACCCAATCGACCGCCTCAATTTGGTCGCAAATGGCCAGACGGCAGGTCGAATCGCAAGGAGTTAGGATGATCAACGTCAGTTTTTCTGTGCAGCACTCGTTAGGCCAAGATGACGCCATTAAGCGCATGTATGCATTGGTGAACGAAATGACGCAGCGGTTTCCGCAGCAAGTTCACCAGGTTCGACTCCGTTTGATCGACCATTTGATCGACGTCGAATTCGAGGCCTACGGTTTCTTGGTCAGTTGGCGGGCCGAAGTGTTTGAAGATGAAGTATCGCTCGCTGGACAGCTGCCGGATTCGGCCGCTCCGTTCCAAGCCAAGATGCAGCAAGTTGTCTTCGCACGCGTTGAAGAAGCCCTGCGACCCGTTCAGATGCGCGCCGCCGCCTAAAGAAGCTGTGTCCCAGCTTGTTCCGAGAATTCACGATCCAAGCAATCGAACTCTCAAGCGTAGCGCAAGCCGCTCAAGCGTAGCTCAAGAACCGTCCAGAAGGGTCTAGGGCAGACTTCAGGCGATTTGCAGAAGCAATCCACCGCTGATCACCCATAAAACCGTGGGTCGAAGGATGTGGGATGATAGCGCCCGCAATCCCCAGCTCCGCCAGTCTTGAAGATAACGCTTCGCGGCGGGGCGGCTCAATCTCTACCCAGGCAACTTCGCCAGCGGACCAGTAATGACGCGAAACGGCGAAACCTGCAATTGCGGCATCTAGGCGAGCAGCCCGCGAGGAGTGCTGGCAGGTGCGAACAAGCAGATTTCCCGGTGCAGCCCAGGAAGGGCTAGCCGCGGTGAGCCAATTCGCCAGCTCTTCGTCTCCACTGTAGCTTCGCAGCCCACTGGAGCTCTGCGTCACCGTACCAGAGAGTTCCCGCATTACAATCTGCTCAACGCGGCGCTGGGTCGCTTCCAAACTTGCCATTGGCCCTGATATACGAATTTGAACCTCGACTTGCTCGCCAGTTGCAATGAGACTTGCCGCGGAGAGTGGAATTGGCTGCGACCTAACACTCTGAACAACTCGCATCGCTTCCCCAAATGTGGTTGAGGAGAACGTTATCGTGGCGGTTCCCTCGGGACGTGGAAAGACTTTTAATGTGATCTCGGTGAGAATCCCTAGCCGGCCGAGTGAGCCCACCATCAATTTGGGGAAATCGAAGCCTGCTGCATTCTTGACCACCTTGCCACCACCCCGCACGAGCTTTCCCAAGCCATCGAGGAACTCGACTTCCATTACAAAGTCGCGCAGCGATCCAAATAACAGGCGACTTGGCCCGCTTATTCCGCTGGCGATACAACCCCCAAGAGTTGCACCTTGACTGGCAAATGCCGGGTCGGCCGGTAGGTACTGGCCACGTTCTGCCAGCGCGTCATTGATGGCCGCAATCGAAGTCCCGGACCTGGCCGTAATCAAGAATTCTGATGGATCGTACGCGACTATTCCCTCTAGGCCGCGTACATCAACCAGCGAACAATCGCGGAGTTGACGAAAGTCGGATTTACTCCCGGAACCCGCGGGGATTACCGGAGCAACCTCTTGAGCGTTAAACCAATCAACTAGCTCTTCGCAGTTGTTTACCCTCGAAGCAGCCAACATTCGATGATCCTTTGGGGGCGAATCTTCTTCCATCACAACAACTACCGCTTCTCAACGTCCGAATGCGTACTACCAATTGTTATCTTAATGCCCGCCAATAATCCGGCCTCTAGCTTAATCGATGCTGTTGGCCTGCTGGACGTAGTCGATTCCAACCATACTCATCACCCGGTCCTGAACTGACCGGAAGTAGTCGCATTTGGCCGCTGCCGCATATCGTGCTCCACCAAGTGAGTGCGCCGTCCACAGGCAGCCCAAGGCTCCGGTCAGCCAGATCTGGTCAGCCGCCATAGCACGCTTAGGCGTAATGGGCTCCGACGTCACCGTCATGCCTACACACTTAGCAGCATCTAGAACACGTGGCTGGCTGGTCCCGGCCAGCACACCTGAGGATGCAGGTGTAATCAGACGATCACCTTCCCGAAGAGCGATGTTGGCCATCGATGTCTCGGTAAGGTGACCAGCTTGGTCCAGCAAGACTCCCGCGGCGAACTCGGCACCGTCAAGTTGCTTGGCTGTGGCTTCATTGAGAGCAGATTGGTCCGCCAAGTAGTAGTGCAAGCGAGATCTGGTTTTGAGTTTCGCTGGCCAACATGCATCGGGGACGCACTGATGCGCACTGACCATTAGTACCTGACCGTACCTATACCAACTTGCAAGACGTCGCCAAGGCAAGTTTGCGGCATGCACAATCAGTGTTGGCTGATTTTCACCCAGCCTTCCGGGAGTACACAACACAACAATCGAAAAATCTTCAACAGGAGCTTGCCCATTCGCTCTTTTGCGAATTTGGCGGTCGACACATTGCTCCACAAGTGATTCGACATCCCAGCTAGCTGGAAGACTAATGCCGACGATTTTCAGCCCGCTACTAAACCTGGCAAGGTGGCTCGAAAGATCGACGATTTTTCCATCATAGGTCCGCAGTCTTTCAACGACGCTAGCAGCCTGCATGACTCCCACGTCATCCAGCGGCAGCACGACTTCTTGGGCTGGAACCCACTGCCCGTTCATCCAAGCAGGTGATTTCATCCGAGCGGCCCGAAAAGAACTTTGAATTTGGAACGCGGACCAGTACGCGAAAATCTCGCAATCGACTCGAGGCATTTCGCTGCCCAGAATTCGAAGTCAACCGCAGCGTGGAAGAGCAACTTGTACAGTCACGCGAACTTTGAATTGCTTACAGTCCAAGCACATTTTTCAGAGCAATCGGCATCGCGGAACAACGTTGATAGTCTAGCTCATAGTGCGTGCGTCCAATGTTGCAACAATCGTATTGGACAATACGCGGGGTGTCGACCAACCTAGTTGCATCTCCGGTATCCGGCCGCAAATTGGCTGCACCGAGAATCCCTGCAAAACCTGCAGCTATCGGCTTGCTACTACGGTCAATGTATTTGAACCGTCGCAGGACGGGGTCAGCCGAGTTATACAGATTCACGGTGGATTCGACTCGAATCAATGCTCTGCAGTATGTTCCAGAAGCAGAAAGAGCTGTCCGGTCAAAAGCGGGGGCGTACAGACTTAACCGAAAGCACAAGTCGGTGGGACACTGGCAGATATCGCGGTCCGCCACTTTGCCACCGCCAACCATGTGCAGAGCAGCTGCGACGACGCGTCCTCCGAAGCTGAAGCCAAGAACTCCAACCGACTGCTCACTCTGCAGGCTGCTGATCAACAGTGCCAGATAATACGCATCGATCTCGGTTCTGTCTTTCTTGGCAAACACATCCCGCGCGAATCCTCGCTGTTGTTCGCTTGGCCACGAAAACGCAATGAATGTAACCGGTTCAGCCGCGTACTTGAGCAGGTTCGAATAAACGACGCGAGCTCTACTGCGAGCATTCGCGTGTGTCATCCAGTTTCCGTGTACGTAGATAACGATTCGTTTGGCCGGAGTTGCTCGATTGTGCTCCAGCAGTGCGTTGACACTTGATGGCTGCCAAAGACCTTCGGCACAACGCGTCACCGTAAATCCGGGAAGCTCACAGCTGCCTTGCCGCGGCGTACAAACTCCAAGGCACCGCGAACTGACCTCCCAGAATGAATGCTGAGAACCTGGCCCCGAGGCCGCCGAAGCATCAACGTTAGGTGCCTCTGTCGGTGGTTCATCAGCTCGGCTATTGGTCGCCTGAACAACGCATACCGCACAAATCAATGCGATCGAGGCTGCATTCCAGCAGGCGAACGCCAGCAGTCGCCAGCGGCCGCAATACGATCTGATTGGTAGGGAGTTACAAGGTGACACTGCAGCCAATCCGTTTTGGAGGGGTTCCATGTTTAGGCGTTTTGAATCGGCTTAGAGCGGTTTCCGATCGTTAACCACGAAATCCGCAATCGCCATGTCTTATGACAGTTGTTCCCAAGGGCTGTTATTACGCAAAACTCTCATCGAGTATTCTGCTCGCGGATCGCGAGTCGTTCAGCCTTACAAACAGTTTACTGCCCCTCTGTTGAGGCGACTATAAGGGATTTACCAACAGAGCGTCGTGCCCTGCCCTCACAATCGGAACAAACATTGCGTCGCAAATGCGCGGATGAATCGAAATGAAAACGCGATGTTGAATTTTTTCAACTTGTTTCATTTGCACATCATTAGCAGCGTTGTAGAGTTTGGCAGCAGAACGGATGCTAGGGATTAGTAGAACAAATTGTTGCGGGGAAGATAAGATGAAAAAGCTACTTGGACTTTTTGCACTGGTTGCTCTCACCGGTTGTGGACAAGGCTGGTTGTATCGCGGTGACCCCTGTGGAGGGTGCCCGGGGGCCTTACCTGCTGCTCCAACTGCGGCGTGCACGAACTGTGGCACCACGTCTGGCTACGCCACCTATGACGGAATCGTTTCCGAGGGGCAAATAGTCGGTGGCCCTTATTACAGCAACGACATGAGCGCGATCCCAACTACACCTAGCAACTAGCGCAATACGCGCGGCTTCTGCGGAGCCACTTCCAGCGCTCCATAAAAAGCGTCCAGATCGAGCGACAGCGGGCTTTTCGGGGGGAAAGCCCGCTCGCCGCTCGCCAGCTAGTCCGCGTTAGTAGCTCCTAACTGTGAACGGGGCAATCCGCGGTGGGCTAACCATTAAATGCTCATTCTCGGCGACTTTCGTCGTTGCAATCATTGGAACTGGAAGCTACGTCCTCGAACTGGTCGCCGCCTGTTTGGTGCTCGAGGCCACTTGCTTGATTCGCGCCCTCTTTCGATCAAACTGAATGCAGCGAAACACGGTGCGTGGCCGGACGAAATTGAACCGCGCGCGGTGACGCTGCCGAAGTTCCCTCTCGCAATTGACTAGGTAGCAGTGCCATGCCAGATGTTTTCAACGTGACTGTAATCGAGAAAAGCACGTTCTGGCTTGCTGGTTTGATGCTAACCGCTTGCGGGCTACAACCCGCTTGGGCCCAACAGGACGATGTCTCTCTGCCGGGCACAGCGGCCGTCAAAGCTGAACAGGACGCCGACGAATCAGACGCAAGCGAACTGGGGGCGGAAGATACTGCTGGTCAAATGACCTACGTCGCGCCGCAGTCGTATGAAATGCGGATCGGACTCAAGCTAACCAGTGGCAGCCCAATGAGTGGCACGACGGCAACCACCGTATTTCCAACGGCTTGGCCGGAGCAGGACGTTGAAATTATTCAGACTAGCATCGCACCCGTCTTCAAAGCAGATTTTCGTGAACTCCCAGGCAACAACAAACAGCTTCTTTTGTTTGCCGCCGCAGTACCTGGGAACACGATCAATGAAGCCACCGTCAAAGTGCGAATCACGAAACGTCATATCGTGGCACCCAGCGATACCAGCGAGCTGGTCGTTCCCAAACGTGTGCCGCGTCAGCTGCGAAACTACCTGGCAGATAGTCCGTATATCAAGGTTCGCCAAGCGCCATTGATTAAGGCGATCCGCGAAATTGATGCTAGCGAGCCCGAATCGGACTGGCAACGCATCGAGATGTTCTACGATTGGGTTCGGGAAAACATCGAATACCGCAATGGTGAACTCAAGCAGCTACAAGTCGCATTGAAGGAAAAAGCAGGCGACTGTGAAGAAATGACTGCGGCGTTCGTGGCTATGTGCCGGAGTGCACGCATTCCAGCGCGATGCGTTTGGA
>DNPC01000027.1 GCA_003501565.1 Planctomycetaceae bacterium
TGAGCGCAAGGCAGCAAAGTTAGGACCGTGTCTGGGACAGACACGCCTACATGGGATGGGGATGAGCGCAAGGCAGCAAAGTTAGAACCGTGTTTGGGACAGGCACGCCTACGTGAGGGCATGCTAACGCAAGGGAGGAGGTGTGCGTTGGTTGGCTGGAGCAGGATTCATGCGAACTGGCCGCGTTGCGATGTTGACGGATTTGTACATCGGCAAAAAGCGGTAGTAGACTTCCAGGCATAGGCAACTCATAGCCGTCGAATAAACGCGGCCTCCGTAACCGCCCCACATCGGATCGGGCTCCCAGCTGCCAACCAAGTCAGCGCCGCCGCTTGGCTGTTGAGCAATCTGTGACTGAATAAGACGGCTCTTTAGGGCTCGATTCCAGGCTAGCCAGCTTTCATCTTGCATTTGGAATAGGCCCAAAGTCGCGTAGTACCAGTAGTAGACATTGTCGACGTCGGTACCAGGTAGGTGATTCAGTAGAGCTTGTTTGGCTTCCGCTTCCGCGCCGGGCGCCAGTGGACGACCAAGCATCACACGACTGGCCAGTGCTTCAGCCGTCATCGCTGCAGTCGGGTGTCCTTCACCGGGACGATAGGTGGCTAATCCTCCTGCTGCGCCCGCTGAACATGAATCCAGAAAACGATACATTTTCTGTTTGACTTCGAGCGGGATACGCAGGCCAGCGCGTTCAGCACTTTTGAGTGCCATCGCTTGCCATCCAAACTGACTTAAGTCTCCGGGTTCACGAGGTGTATAGCGCCAGCCACCTCCCTGCGGATCTTGTGCGCCTAGGGAGTACTGCGTTGCACGCACTAGTGCATCACGCAGCTCCGCATCTTTCGTCATCACGTATGCTTCCGCCAGCGCCAACGTGGCGATGCTGTGACAGTACATGCGAGCATTGAGGACACCGTAGCCCTTGCCCATCTGCTTGCGGCCCGCCAAGTCACCGCTGGGCATTTGAGCATCCAGCAAATAACGCAGGCCAGCGGTTACCGTCTGTCGATGTTCGCCTTCCAGATGTGTATGGCCAGCAGAAAGAAAGGCGAGCAATGCGAGTCCGCTGATTCCTGTGTCCGCCCTGGCGCCGGTCCCGTGCCGCTCCAGACCGAGTGCTTTTGTTTCTGTTCCAGCACCGTGCATGCCGGCGATCCAAGCACCTGAGGTAGATTGGGCTCTAACCAACCACTCAAGCCCCGACTTGACGGCCTGTTCGGTCTCGGCAGACGCTCCGTAAGCGGACGCAATTTGCAATCGATTCGGAGCCTGGCGCAAGCGATAATCGTGGGGAACATTGCGGGCCGACGCCGAATTTACTCTCGCACGAATGGGAGGCGGTGACTGACTAAGCCGTGGATCGGAATATGCTTGACTGCTCGGTGTGATGTTCGGCGGGATATTCGGTAAGCTGTTCGCGGAACTCGATACGCTGTTTGGCAGCTGTTCGGCCAGCTCGGATTGTGCCAGGGCCGCTGGCTGAAGCTCGGATGAGGGTGAATCAAGTGCCTCGCCGGATAATTCTGTTTCAGGTTCGGGAACTACTTCTAGCTCCGGTAATTCCGGTAGTTCAGCGATCTCGGATACCGTGTCTGCCAGTATCGCATCGAAGCTTTCGTTTTCCAGGCCCGCGAGTTGGGCAGGTGCCGAGAATTCTTCGGGCAGCGGTAAGTCGCCTAAGGGTATCGTCTGATCCCAGGGAGCCGGTTCTTGCAGCTCTTCATTGTCCGCAGCGTTCTCAATGTCTGCCAAACCTTCGCCAGTCGGCGATCCAGGTTCGTCCTGGCCAGGCGCTACTTCATTAGGATTGCTGTTGGCGAGCGCCCGCAAAGCAGCGTCAGCCTGCCCTTCGTCGAGTATTGTGCCACTCGGATCTGCTGTCATCCAATCATCGCCGGGATTCTCCATCCGAATCGCCACGGTCGATTGTCGACTCCCGTTGGGATCACCCTGTGGCAGAACCTCTCGGGTACCCAAGGCATACATCAACAACCAGACATGTGCGAGGATGCTGAGCACAACGCACTTAGTAAAGGGTTTCGTTTGCCCCCACTTCGTCCGCGATAGAATCAAAAGTGTGATGGCCAGCAGTGCGAACCCGATGCCAAACAGAATGGCCAACATCTTCCCACCCGACATGCTCTCCCAAGCTTGCCACAGAGTGTTTGATGTTTGTGATAGCCATTGCATAGTCGTTACCGAACACGGTTTTCCGATTCTTGGCAGGTGCTAACGGTTTACACTTCCGGCACGGGCGACAGTCGAAACATCACTGACTCCCGCTCGATTGGCTGCACCGAACGCGGTGACAACGTACTGGTATTTCGCTTCACGATCGGCGCGGACAACGACGCGTAGGTCCGGATATTCGCTGCGCATCGCGGCTAGTCTGGCGGTCACCTGTTCATGTGGCAGTATGTCACCATCGAGGGATAGCGTTCCATCAGCGGCGACCGCAATTTCGCGGCGGTCTGGAGGAGCCATCATCGTGCTCAAGCTGCTGACGCCCGGTAGAGTGATTGAAATGTCCTTCTCACTCTCGCTAAACTGGGTGCCTACCATAAAGAAGATGATTAGCAGGAATACAACATCAATCATCGGTGTTAGGTTGACACTCGGCAGCTCTTCGCCTCGGGCTGTTTTTAATGGCATTGCGTTTATCCCGGTCGTGATACTGGCAATTGGCGATCTGGCTTTGTTCGTCGCGGCTACGCCGCCTTACGTCGGGATCGTGAGCGACCACTAGTTTCCTGAAGCGCTTCAGCACTGATTGCATCTACTAGCTGTGTTGCGTAGTCATCCATTTCTAGTGTCAGTTGATCTGCTTTGCCCACAAAGAATGCGTAAGCTCCATAGGCGGGAATGGCTACACACAATCCTGCGGCGGTTGACAGCAGGGCTGCGCCAATTCCTCCAGCCAGCAATTCCGGGCGTCCCATCGCGTCGGCTGAAGCGATCGTGTTGAACGCGTCGATCATGCCCAACACCGTGCCCAACAGCCCCAATAACGGAGCTAGGTTGCTGATCGCATTGAGAAGTCGTAAGTACTTTCGAAGTTGGCTGGTAACACGTTCGCCCGCATCCAATACGGCCTGTTCAACTTCGACAGCCGGACGCCCCCATCGACGGAGTCCACCACTGAACAGTTCAGCGATCGGGCTACCATTTTCTTCGCATAAATGAATCGCATCTTCTTTATCAAGTTGTTGCTGCTCGAGTTGTTCCAGTACGCCGCGGACAAACGGTCGCGGAATGACCCGACTTCGCCTCAGGTAGACCAGCCGTTCAAAAATGAAGACCATCAGAACGATCGAGCAGATTATTATTGGGATCATCAGCACGCCTCCTTCACGGATGATGCTGATGATGTTTCCAATTTGGATTGACCCAGACGACTCTGCTGGCTCGGCTTCTGCTTCGGCATCCATGGTCAGTGAATTCGGGTCAGGCAATTGGGTGCCTGCGCCCGACGCGGACTGACTCAGTGCAGGGTTGGAAGCAATGCGCGCAGCGGGCTGTGCCGAGTTAGCTTGGTTTGAGGCGGGAAACGCTGAAGTGGGTGGAGGTGCGATTGGCCCAGGCGTTTGTGTTTGATAGGGCGCGTAGCCGGTTTGCGGCGTGTAAGCTTGGCCGTCGGCTCTACTAGTCCATAGGCTGACAATAGCCAGCAGTAAGCAGCCAACGCGACGGCCAGCAAGCAGCCTCAGAGTGATGTGTCGTTTCATGATCGAGTTCATCGATTAATTTGCCCTTCGGCTGGTTGGTTGGCAGCGATGACTGCCAGGCGTTGTTTGGCTTGTTCGATAGCTCTTGCCACCGTTGCAGTCTTGGGTGCTTCGGCGTTCTGTGCCATCTCAGCAACCTGCTGGTAACAACTCAGGGCCCGTTCGGGGTCTCCGAGCAACTCATGGCACTTGGCTAGTTGGACGAGGGCGAGTGGTTTCCAGGCTGGTGCATCGGAATCCACCAGCGTCCTGTAGGCTTCCGCCGCTGCAGCGTAACGACGTTGCAGAAAATCGAGTTCACCAGTCATCCAGTAGACTTGCTGAGATTGGGTTGACTGGCGAGGAAGTTCGTCGGTGAGCTGCTGAAGCACAGCTCTGGCGTCAGAAAATCGCACTTGGGCGATCGCCAGTTTGGCATCTAGTATTCTGAATTCAACCCTGAGAGATTCGTTGGAAGTCTGTTCAAGACCAGACCGAACGAGGGCTAAAGCCTCACTGTATTTTCGGAGGGAATATGCGACTTGAGCTCGACGCAACTGCACCGTAGGGTACCAACTTGGTCGGTCGGTTGCTTCGTCATGTTCTTTAAAGTACTGGCCGAACCAATTCGAAATCTCGTCTGCTGAAGTAAGCTGTCGAGCTTGAAAGTGGCAATCGAGCAGAATGATTCGGATCGTGATCTGTTGAGCGGCGTCGAGCGAATCGAGGTCGATACGCTTTGCCATGTCGCGGCACTTCTCAAAATCACGCTTTTGGAAGTAGTGTTGCGTTGCAGCGACCTGAACACCTGTGAGTAGTTCGGAATATGCCTGTGTATTTGGCGGCGAGCGAGTGATTTCATGCTGCAAGTGCACAACAGCCGCTTCGAATTCACTGCGTCTACAAAGTGCATTGACTAGAGCCCGTGACACTGTGATACACAACTCGTTCAGAGCTTCATTTGAGTCACCTGGCGATTTTTGCGGATCTGATTGGACAAGGAATCGATACAGAGATTGCAGTAATTCAACTTCTAGTTCGCTCGGTTGGCGATCAGACTGAACGGTGCTAATGGCGAGACCGGTGAGCTGTCGTGCCTTGGCGATCGAGGTCGCCGCTTCGGTTTCGTCCTTGGCGTTTAGAATCTCCAAGCAAGTACGCTGGGCTTTCTTGGACTGGCCCGCAGCAAGATAGAGCTGCGCGAGTGGCAGTCGAATTTGTGCGACAAGTTCTTGCGCCTGAGGATTCCCCTTCTCTGCCAGGGAAACGATGGTCGCAAGGTGCTTAATTGCGGTCGTGGCATCACCATCAGATAATGCAGCGGCCCCGAGCC
>DNPC01000203.1 GCA_003501565.1 Planctomycetaceae bacterium
CGTCCAGCCGAGGTGTTCGGTAGTCCTCGCCGCCATAACAACCGAATGCTTCCCAGCTCACATCGTCGGCCATTATCACGACGATGTTCGGTTTACTAGCTTTGTCCCCGGAGGCGTCTGTCTGCGTTTCTGGAGTGACGGCTCGAGCTGAGTAGCCTAGTAACAGAGTCACTACGAACGTGGACACCAACCGCATTGTTCTCGGTGATACAGGAATTGTTTTCCAGTCGCTGTTGGCCATCAAGCTTCGCCTCGTTTGCTTAGAATTGCGTGAATCTGCTGCAGCATTTTACGTCAATCCCGCCTCACGTGGGCGGGGATTCTAGTCACGTTGTGCGAGTTCTGTATTTAAGCGTCTCATATCCCAGAGTCTCAGTCGAACACGCCGCTCAACTGTCTGCCCGCACCTGATTCGAGTAAGATTGGTCCTGCAACTCGTCGACCTAATCACAGGCAATGAAAATGACCGGCAGCCGTTCCCAAGACGTCAAACATATCTTGAAAAAGCTCGAATCTCTGGGGAGCGAGCAAACCGTCAAGATTTTTCGAAAGCACGGCGCAGACGGTGAGATGTTCGGCGTCAAAGTCGCGGATTTGAAAAAAGTGTTGCGCGAGATTAGAGGCGATCAAGAACTAGCTATCGCGCTTTGGGATACGGGCAACTCGGATGCAATGTACTTGGCAAGCCTTGTCGCCGACGGTGCGCAAATGACCCAAAAGCAGCTTGACCACTGGGCCAAAACCGCATGGTGGTACATGCTAAGCGAGTATGCCGTGCCCTTTGTTGCCGCGGAGAACCCAGCGTGTTTCCAACTTTCGACCAAATGGATGCGGTCGCGTAAGGAATCAATCGCTTCATCCGGTTGGGCGTCCTATGCCAACGGAATCGGCGTTTGGAATGACGAAGATCTAGACAAAGACGAAATCGCCACTTTGCTTGCCGACATCCCCGGCAAGATTGATAAAGCAACCGGCCGTGTGCGGTACTGCATGAACGGTTTTGTTATTTGCGTTGGTACCTACATACCGTCGCTAACCAAAGCAGCTAAGGCGACCGCAAAATCGATCGGTAAAGTTGACGTTGATATGGGGGAAACCTCATGCAAGGTTCCGCTGGCGTCTGCGGCGATCGAGAAAGTTGAGTCGATGGGACGGATTGGCAAGAAACGCAAGAATGCGAAATGCTGAGTGCCATAGACTTACGATGAAAAACTAGCCGCCGATAGGGCTGCCAGGCGGCAACGCAAGAGGCTTGGGCAGCGAACGCGTGGGTGGCGGAGCTGAGAAGAAACCCTCGATCTCCTCATCCAGTAATCGGCGTGTTGCAGCTGACCGAGGATCACTTTGGCGTTCCGTTTTCAGGTTCGTCTGAATAACCCGGAGTTTCCAGCGTACGACAGCCGCAGCTTCACTGCTGATTTCGTCGGATCTTGCTAGGTCTAATAATCGTCGCACGAATACTGTCATGACGATGCGCTGTGCCGATCGATGGCTGTCGCGAAGCTCTGGTTCCACGACCAACCGTTCAGCCAATTCATCTAGCAACTCAGCCAGCCCCCAGTCAACTTGCGTATCCTGCACGATGCGAGTCACACGCTGCGGCTGCAGTATCGCGCCAAGTGTGAGATCTGCGGCGGCGTAGTGAGCCGCTGACGGATCAAAACTCGGAGACGTGCGGCCTTCGAAGCTCTCACGCCGGGCCGCGCGGCTGAGCGGGCCGGGGTTGAGCATCTTTACGATGCGATCAGGGATCCATAGGAACTCCGGCCGAAGCGTTTCAAGCAACGCCTCAAGCGCCTGTCGCTGCTGCCGTTTATCAATCGTTTTGACTGCGTCGCTGATTGCAGCAGCATCTACGTCATCGTTGACGCGATACCAGTACTCTTGGCCGCCAATCATCTTAGCTGCTGCCTCGACCTGGTAGCGGTGCATCAAGTAGATTGGAGCGAAGGTCGGTTCCAGCTCTGCCAGTGATTGGCCGGGACGAAGTGCAGAAACTCCAAAGTTGGCGATTGCGATTTTGCGAGCGGCGTTCACCTCTGCCAAACCGGAAATAGGGTCAGCCCCGTTATCCCAGAGATTCGCAAGTGGCTGGGAAGCCCCTGCCGGGCGAGCATCTGCGTCGCTGAGATAGCGGTGTCCCGATGCCATCGCCTGTTTCAACAATCGATTGAGCTGCTCACGCTCTTCGTTGTCTCCCAGCGGCATGTACGCGTACTGAACCGTGAACTTGTCCCAGCTTCCAATGCCGACGCCGTATGCGTCCGAAAAATCGAGCCTGCCATCGGCAACCCTTACCCATGGAGCAGGGTAATCCATCACCGATGCACGTCCGCCATATGTGCTGGCGGCGAAGTTGTGTGCAAACCCGAGCGTATGACCGACTTCGTGAGCTGACAATTGACGAATTCGAGCAAGCGACAGCTCGATCGCGTCCTCCCCTGCCAACAACCCGACGAATTCAGGTACCGCCGCCGCACACTGGTCAGGAACAAATCGAGAACTTGAACCGCCCGAGGGAGCACCAAATGGAACTCCTTGGTGCGTCATGAAAGCATCCGCCAAGCTTGGCGACAAACCGCCAAAGATCAAATGGTCTTGTCGCACACGCAACGATCCCAGCAGTACGTGCCCCTTGAGGATTTCACCTGTTCGTGGGTCAACGACACTTTGACCGTAAGACCATCCGCGCGTCGCACGGTGAACCCACTGGATGACGTTGTAGCGCACATCCATGGGGTCAATTCCGTCAGGCAGCACTTCCACTCGGAAGGCGTCGATGAAACCGGCCGTTTCGAACGCTTCATTCCACCAACTCGCGCCGTCGATCAAAGCTTGCCGCACCGGTTCGGGAACTCCAGCGTCTACATAATAAACAATTGGCTCAACCGCTCGGCTCGTCGGTGCGGAAGGTTCCGCCTTTTGAAGGCGATGCCGGGTGATGAAGCGCTTCGTTAACGACTCATCGATGCGAGCACTGTAGTCGGCGTATTCGACGGAAAACGCGCCAACACGAGGATCCCACTCGCGGGGTCGGTAACCATCGTCTGGGAGTTTGACGAATGAGTGGTGCTGCCGGAGCGAGATTGATTTGCCATCGGCTGCGGCAGACGAAGCCAGGGAACCGGGCTGGCGAGTTGCAAATGTCAAAGTGGCTTCGAGTTCAGTGTTGTGAGGGAACGACTTGCAACGTGGTGCATGAATGAATGAAAGTTGAGTCGCGAGAGAGTAGCTGCCTTGTCCGCTTGATGAAAGGGTCTCAATACAACCATGTGCGTCGGTCAGTAGCAGCGGCGTAAGGTCGACAATAATCTCGCCCTTGGTCGAACGCTTCGTTTCGCCTGACCACAATATCGAGGGAGCGAAGGAATCCAACACGGCAGCACGCTGAGCAGGGTCATCGTCCGTTGCACGAAATTTCATATTCCGTTTTATCAGATATACGCGTGGACCAACGCGTTTGAAGCTCGCAATGCGACTGTCGCCAAACTGCCCTCGGTCGAGTCCAACTGGATTGGAACCTAGGCCGGAAGCCAACGAAGTTACGTAGATGAACTCACGTGGCTCGTTGGGCAATACCAGCCAGATTTTTGCCTCCGATTCATCAAAATAGAAATCAAAATAGCCCGCGTGGGGAATCATCTGCGCAACATCGATGGCGTCGTCCTCTGCCGATCCACCACGACTTTCCATGGCGGCAACGCAAGCTAATGCTAGTGAAAAAAACACCGACGCAAGAACGCGAAGCAGAGATCGTTGTCGGCGCGGCATGAATCACCCCAGTGGCTCGAAAGTGTCAAAACAAGTGAGAGAATTACTAACGCGATTTGTGGATCTACAAATCAGACGTGAACTACAGAATCTGGGTACTCAGTTATTATCACCGCGATGCGGGCGAATGGCAGACCCATGGCGCGACAATTGCCACTCGACCACAGCGCCTGTGACAATCCCCACCCCATAGCATACTAAGTCGGTTGCCAAGAAGCCGTGGCCTAGAACGAGTGACCCGAGCGTTGTGCTGCGAACAGCATCAATCCATGGTGCGTGATATAGCTGGCTGAATTCGACTGTGCATGAGAAAGCGTAAGCGAGGATCGCGCGATACAGGACCTTGGCATGAGGTAGGAAGCAACCAATGACACAAAAGACCATCAGTGCCCAGAGCGTATCTCCCGCGTACTCCCCCAAGAAGGTCGGTATCGACGCGCGAAACCTTCTGGATGCGAGTCCAAGCGCGACCGCAACGATGGCAGCCAGGAAGTACCAAGAGCGTCTTCGCAATTGAGGGCGACTCCATGTTTGCTGCATCCCATGTTGAACAGAACAGCCTCACATGTGGTTATTCGGGATACTGGAACTCAAGTGGTGCATCGATGTCAGCTCGCAGGCTTTGGTGGACCGGGCAGTGACCGGCCGCATTCTCAATTGCCTTGCGGTGACGGTCGTCGAGCTTTACCGGCACTGTAATCTGGACGGGCAGACGCATGATGCGGCGGGGCGCGTCG
>DNPC01000200.1 GCA_003501565.1 Planctomycetaceae bacterium
GATCACGAAGTACTGCGACAACCACAAACTGACCATTCGCGAACGATTGGCGCTGCTGATTCCGATTTGCCATGCCGTCCAGCATGCTCACCAGAAAGGAATTGTGCATCGCGACATCAAGCCGTCCAATCTGCTGGTTGCCGAATACGACGAACAAGCCGTGCCGAAGGTCATCGACTTTGGCGTGGCCAAAGCTCTCCACCAGCCACTCACGGAGAAAACGCTATTCACACAGGTTGGTCAGATCATCGGAACTCTCGATTACATGAGTCCCGAGCAGGCAAAAGTCAACGAACTCGATGTCGATACTCGAAGTGATGTCTATTCACTCGGAGTTGTTCTTTACGAACTCCTTACGGGAAGTACTCCGCATAGCGGTAAACGTCTGCGAAGCGCCGGCTTGGCAGAGTTGATCCGAATCATCCGCGATGAAGATCCGCCGACGCCGAGCAAACGTCTATCGAGCACCCAGACGCTGGAACAGGTCGCCGAGACACGAGGGGTCAGTCCCAAACGAATCGGTTTAGTGATCCGCGGAGAACTCGACTGGATCGTCATGAAAGCGTTGGATAAGGATCGCAATCGACGCTACCAGTCGTGCGGGGAACTGGCCGATGACGTTCGAAGGTTCCTGGACCAAGAACAGGTGCTTGCATGTCCACCGACACTGGAATACCGAATCAGCAAATTCGTACGTCGAAACACCGTTGGTGTTGCCGCAACAACTGCGGTCGTCCTTGCACTGCTGTTTGGTTTGGTTACGACGACGTGGCAGTGGTGGCAAACACAGATCCTCTATCAGGATCTCTCGGAAACTTACACGCAGATGAAATCGGTGCGCCGCAACACAAACTCGAACGATGCGGCGTTCACCAATCTTTTTGATCGCGGCGAGCGCATGCACGGTGAATTGGTGAGAACGTTTGATGAGGTGTTTCGGTCGATCGAAAACACATCCGATGCGAGCCAGCCAGGCCCCCATCCGATTTTGGATGACGCGGCACTAGCCGTCCTAAAGTACTGGGATGTCGCGATCGAGGAATCGAGATTCGCGGGAAAAGACGGCCCTGACACAAACTACTTCCGATTGCGACGAGCATTCACACTTGCCCGCTGGGGCAAGCACGCGGAAGCCATCGCGGAAACGCGCACGATCGTTCCCTACCGGGAATGGGAATGGGTCCCTGAGGGTGAAGTCGAAATCCGAATCCGAATCTTTGGACTGTGCGCGAGAGCCGTCACTGAGGATCCCGTAATGTTCCGAGTGTATGTGGATGAGGGATTCAAACTCATCAAGCAACAAGTCTTGGACGCCCATGAGGAACTCAAGCGGATCGATCGACAACGGGCACGTGGGATCCATGAGCACGACAAGATGATGGTCATTGCCGCAGTACGCGATCTACTCAACAGCCCGGACATTGAACCGATCCGATCGCGGATGAATGAGATACAAGACGCTACCGCCTTGTTCATGAATTCGAACATCGAGATCGATCCCAAAGCATTTGAAGAAAGCAATCGCTCCCGGGTGAGTATCACCGGATTTCCTTATCCTCAAAGAGATGAACGAAAATGAAACAGACTCGTCGTCGAAACGCTTTTACGATCGTCGAATTGCTGGTCGTGATCGCCATCACGAGCATCCTGATTGCTCTTCTGTTGCCAGCGGCACAGAGTGCGAGAGAGGCTGCTCGTCGAACACAATGCGCGAAGAACATTCGTGAAATCGGTCTAGCGCTTCATGGTTTCGAAAACGTCAACCGACGCTTGCCACCCGCGCACTGGCAACATCCATCGAATATTGCACCAAACTTTTATGGGCAGCCAAGGCCTAAGGAAAAGTCATACTACTTCAGTTGGCTGACGCGGATTCTCCCCTATGCTGGACAGATGGGCACGTACGACAAAATCGATTTCACAACGAGCCCGTTCATTAACCCAAAGTATGAACTCCCCAGCGGAGGTTACCTGAATTCAGTCCAATTGCCGGTCTTCCGCTGCCCATCAAATCCTCGCAACGAGATGGCCGAGCATACGTTCGAGGATGGGCGAACCAATCGCTTCGCCTTCACCAATTACCTGGGAGTCAACGGAACGGACCAGTTTCAATTCGATGGCATGATTTACGTCAACTCGCAAGTCCGACTTTCACAAGTCAGCGCGCAAGATGGAACTTCCAACACGCTGATGGTCGGTGAGCGGCCACCGGTTTACGACAGTTGGTACGGTTGGTGGTTCTCGGATGCTGGCCTCTACCCGTGGTTTGGTGCTGCGGGAAATGTGCTCGGAACGAGCGAGCGGATTGCCGACAAACAGGGGAACTGTTTTCCGGACGCACCGCAATCAAAGTATCAAGATGGTTCTCTCCAATTGGTCAACGACGGCTTTGACTGGGACAAACACGCGTGGCACTTTTGGTCGTTTCACCCCGGTGGCTCACACTTTGTTTTTGCCGACGGACACGTGAGTTTTCTCTCCTACAGCATCAACGAAAAGTTGTTCCACGACCTTAGCACGCGAAATGGGAGTGAGGTGATTCGTGAACAATTCTAAAGCGAAGAGCAGAAACCGTTGGAACGCCGTCTTGCACCTGGTTATGTTGGGCATCCTACTGCTGTCAATGATCTCTTTGACAGGTTGCGGTAACGCCACAACGGATCCACCACCATCGTCACCGCGATCCAATCGGTTCCCAACGCAACCCTGAGTGGATGCTAGGCGACGCATGAACATCGACAACGAGAAGGTGCGTGCGTTATTTAACTCGGCGGTCGAGCATCATCCGCCAGATGAATGGGATCGGTTTCTGGATGAAACATGTGGTGGAGACGATGCTTTACGCGAGCGTGTTCGTCTGCTTTTGAACGCGCACCAGATTGACGACAGTTTCCTCACCAAGACCGGTGAGGCTGAACACTCAACGAAGACGCTTGACGAATTTATCACCGAGGATTCCAGCACACAGATCGGTCCCTATCGGTTGCTGGAAAAACTCGGCGAAGGCGGCATGGGCGTTGTTTATAGGGCCGAACAGAAGGAACCCGTAAAACGTCGTGTCGCATTAAAGATCATCAAACCAGGCATGGATTCTCGTCAGGTCATTGCGAGGTTTGAGGCCGAGCGACAGGCGTTGGCGATGATGGATCATCCCAACATCGCCCGAGTGCTTGATGCCGGTGCGACCGACAGCGGGCGCCCCTACTTTGTCATGGAGCTAGTCAACGGCTCGCCGATCACCGAGTACTGCGATGAAAAGAAGCTGTCACTTCGCGAGCGTTTGGAGTTGTTCTTGCCTGTGTGTCGGGCCATCCAACACGCGCATCAAAAGGGCATCATCCACCGTGACTTGAAGCCCAGCAATATCCTGGTCGCCCGCTACGATGGCAGGCCTGTGCCGAAAGTCATTGACTTTGGCGTGGCTCGTGCCGCCAATCAGAACTTGACCGAGAAGACCTTGTTCACCGAGTTTGGTCAGATCGTCGGCACGCTGGATTACATGAGCCCCGAGCAAGCCGAACGCAATCAGCTGGACATTGATACTCGTAGCGATGTCTACTCACTGGGCGTCGTGCTCTACGAACTCCTTGTCGGTGAAGTGCCCTTTGATCGCCAGCGCCTTCGATCGGCTGCCTGGGATGAGATGCTGCGGATCATTCGCGAAGAAGAACCTCCTCGTCCGAGCATTCGCCTCAGCAGCAGTGGTACCGCTCCATCGATCGCCGCCAATCGCAGTTTGGAACCTACCAAGCTCGGCACGCTCGTGCGTGGCGAACTCGACTGGATCGTAATGAAGGCCCTGGAAAAGGATCGTTCACGACGCTTCGAAACCGCCAATCAATTCGCCGAGGATATCGAGCACTATCTTAGCGATGAACCGGTTGAAGCCTGTCCTCCGTCAGCAGGCTACCGTCTGAGCAAGTTTGTTCGACGCAACAAGAGCAAGCTTGTAGCGACTGGACTCGGTATGGCGGCATGCATGATTCTGATGGGCGGAATTGGCTGGTCTGTACGCGATCGGGCGGCTCGAGAACGCCGGCGGGCCGAAGATTTAGCTGCAACCAACGCTCGGATTACCTTAAGCGTCGAAGCGGAGCTCGAGGAAGCCGCTCGAATGGAAGCTGAACACAATTGGTCGGGTGCAATTGCGGCCACCGAACGTGCGCAGGCAATTTTACTCAGTGTGGATGGCGAGCCGATGAGGGCGCTTGACCAGAAAGTCGATCATTCTCGACGAGTTCTCAAGCTGATCGAAGACTTTGAGGAGGCACGCATGGAGAGTGCCAATGTCAAGGAAGATTTCAATGACTATGAGGGCGCAGATCAAGCCTATTACCATGCGTTGGAAGAATTCGGAATCGAACGGATTGAGAAGATCTCACTAAAGCAGGCCACCGATCAGATCGCTGCATCAGATGCGGCATCGATGCAAATCGCCGCATCGCTGCACGATTGGGTCCAAAGGCGGAGGTCGATAGGACGGAGTACCGACGATCCGCTCTCCGTACACTTGTTGAGAATCGCCGATGTGATTGACCCAGATCCGACGCGAATCCGGTTGCGGGGCCTGATGGCAAAAGCAAAGTCCACCAGAGGGAACGCGTTTAAAGAACTCGCTTATTCATTTGTGATTTCTGAGACTGCCCCCGCAACGTTAGCGATCCTGGGAACGGGGCTATACGAGGACGATTCTGCTGAGGCCCAGGAAGCATTCTTACGTGAATCACTGGACGCACACCCGGATGACTTCTGGCTCGCGTTTTCACTTGCTCGTGCGGTGGCAGAACGTAACACTGCGAGCTTGGAAGAAGCCATAGCACACTATCGCGTTGCGCTGGCACTGCGTCCGAACAGTTCCCTGGTCCGTAATGCAATCGGCGTGATGTATGCGAAAAGACAGCGATGGGAAATTGCAATCGACGCCTACCGAAAGGCTCATCAATGCAATCCCAATGACATTTATCCAGCGAGCAATCTCTCAGGTTGTCTACTCAGAGAATCGCCCGCTCAGGACATCGAAGAATCGATGCGGTTGGCTCTCTACGTGGCTGAGCGCTGGCCCACGCTCTCGATGGCATGGGAAACACTTGCGGACGCATCCTGGGAGGCAGAGCGCTGGAAGGAGTATCTTCGCGCAAGCGACGCCTTGCGCGCGAACAGTGAAATAGAATCGCTCTGGCCTGACTACTTGAAGCGAGCCCGCGCCAACTACGGTCTCGGGGACAGGGAGGCCGCGTTCAAGGAGTACGCACTGGCGGCCTATGGTGGAAGTTTTGGAGGGCCACGAGAGGAATTGGAGAAGCTGCTCGGCGTCTCACCCGAGGATCGTCAACGCATCTCCTTGGAGGCCTACGCCGATCCTCCGCCTGCGAACGCGACGGCAAACTATTGGAAGTTCCGAGGGGGGATGCACATTAAGCTTGGTAATCTTGAGGATGCTGTATCAGCTCTCACCAAGTCCATCGAGACGGGACACGCTGCTGGGCAACTCGAATCGAGGGCACACGCGTACTCTCTTGCCGGACGTCACGAGGAGGCCGTGGCAGACGCGAATCGAGCGGTCGAATTCTCACCGGAAAATGCCTGGAGCCACTTAAGGCGAGCTGAAGTCTTTGTCCAAATTCGACAATTCGATGAAGCGCTCGAGGATGTGAGTTTTGCGATTGGCAAGACATCGGGTCACCCTTGGGGATGGAAGTTGCTTGTCAGGATATGCAATCAAACAAATGATTGGAGCAATTTCGAAACCATTGTGAACCGTCAACTGGAATCAGGACAAACCGCGTGGCTGAACTGTGCCAAGGTCTTGCGCGCTGGCGGCCACGGCAATCACTACCGCAAACTCTGTCAATCACTGGTCGAACGTTCACGCGACATTAAGGTTCCGGCAGATGCGGCGAATGTAGTTCTGAGTCTTGTGATCATTCCGGACGCACTTGAGGAATGGTCCGAAGCTCAACCGTTGTTGGATGTGTTTCTGAATAGCAATCTCGAATTCCGCAGACCGCTGGCAGCTATGTTCTACATGAGAGCAGGCGAGCATCAGCTTGCCAATCAACTGTTGCAAAAAGCAATGCAGTCTTCCGATGTGACCAGTTTCGATCATTTAATTCTTGCCCTAGCACGGTGCAAGCAGGGAAAGCCAGCCGAGGCCAAGAAGCTGATTCAACAAGCTGACGCATTCAATGTGGATCACCCTAAAGTTGCTAACCACCCTGCACAAGCCACGCTACGAGCAGAGGTGGCCCTTGCAATAGAGGCAGCTTCCCAATGATAAGGCGGGTGCATTCCGCCATGAACGACCTCAAAACACAAAAACGACCGGTGAGCGCACGTCGCCAAACACACTCTCACCGGCCGCACAAGCCAACACCTGGGCTCACGGTCCGCGCGCTCAGGATGCTGACATCGCTATTGTAGCGCGGACACCAAGTTGATTCCACGGAGAATCCAATCATGTCCGCTCATCGATCGACTCATCGCAAGCAAACCCGATCCCGTAGACGACTCACGCTCGAAAACCTAGAAGGGCGCCGTTTGCTAGCCGCAGATACCGGGGCGTTTGACCTGGGGGCCCTTGATGGTGAGAACGGATTCCGCATCGAAGGATACGTCCACCGGGGCAATGCTGGTCGAGTCAGCGATGCCGGTGACATCAATGGTGATGGATTCGGAGATTTACTGATTGGGGCAGCAGGCGGAGAATTTGACGAACCCGATTTTAGTTCAGCTTACGTTGTTTTCGGTTCGGACGCTGGGTTTGCGGCGGTGAACAGCCTGGCAGACCTGGATGGGACCAATGGGTTTCGCATGCGTGCCCTCACAACCGGTCAAGAGCTGGGTTTCTCGATTGCCAGCGCTGGCGACGTGAATGGCGATGGATTCGACGACATCTTGATCGGTGATGACGATACCAACGATGAAGCCGGAGCAGCCTATCTGGTGTTTGGAAAAGCGAACGGATTTGATGCGATCCTCGACCTTGACTCACTTGATGGCTCCAGCGGAGTCAAATTGGTCGGCCAAGATGATTACGAGAAAGTCGGCTTCACGCTCGACGGACTCGGAGATATCAATGGCGATGGCCTGGATGACTTGATCATTGGCGTTGAACACACTATCAGCAATTCACCGTTCGGAGGTGGAGCCCAATCGTTGGATACACCTTACATCGCGTATGTCGTATATGGCCAGCAAGATTCTTGGGACTCACAATTGGATCTATCTGCTCTTGATGGATCGAATGGTTTTAAGATCCAAGATACTTTTCAGAATGGCCGGTCGGTCAGCGGTGCAGGCGACTTCAATGGAGATGGGCTTAGCGACATTTTGATTGGAAGCCAGTTTACCGACCAAATCTACGTTTTCTTCGGCAGCAGCGATGATGCATCCGCGATCATCGACGTGAACGACTTGGATGGTGAAAACGGATTTGCGGTCACTGGGACGGTTGCCTTTGGACGAAGCGTTGACAGCGCTGGAGACTTCAACGGAGACGGCTACGATGATCTGGTGATAGGTGGTTGGGGCGATGAACAAGGTGATGCGTACGTCATCTTCGGAGCCGCAAATCCACCCGCTGCCACTTGGGATGTTAGCTTGCTTGATGGCACGAATGGCTTTCGACTGATCGGTGAGCCGAAAGACTTCCATGTTCGACAACAGTTTGGCATCTCTGTAAGCGGTGCAGGCGATTTAAATGCGGATGGCTATGAGGACATTTTGATTGGGACCCGGCCGAGCGGCAACAATTGGTATCAGTTTACAAGCGGCTACAGCTACGTGTTCTACGGGGCCGCCGATGGCTTCGCTCTAACGGTTGAAGCAGCAGCGATAACTGTGAAAGATGGATTTCGCATCGATGCCCCACTACAGCCAACCATCTCCGGAACGAAAGCTACCCGAGCTGGCGAGTTTGTGTCTTCGGCTGGAGACATCAACGCAGACGGGTACGACGATATTCTGATCGGTGCCATTGAAGCTAGCGTCAACGCGACGATACCCTTCGAAGGCTTGACCAATGCCGGTCATGTGTACGCTATCTATGGGAAGGCAGATGAAGTCCGAGCCAACGACTTCTCTGTGGTACCAACCGAGAACGGTCTAGTTATTACGGGAGACGATGCAGCCAATCAGTTGCGGATCGTGAATACGGCAGATGATCTAAATACTCTACGAATCGAAGGGCTGGATGGAACGACCGTCAATGGTCAAGAAAGCGTGGAGTACGCGATGGGATTCGGGGCGGTTGTCAATCTGACGACTGGCGGTGGTGCCGATGCCGTCATTTTCGAAACAGAATTCGGATTTGGGACACCGAGGTTCGTCGTCGACACCGGGGCGGGCCGAGATTACGTGCGGCTTTCCAGCTCAAGATTTGACGTCGACACAGGTGCTGGGAAGGATCATGTTGTCATCAAACTGCGTTCGACGGGTGGACGTCATGGGGAGCTGAACCTCGTCACTGGAAATGGTGACGACCGTATCGAAATTGATGGTTCAAGCTCCCAAGGCGACATCGACCTTCCAATTGAGGTTTCACTTGGGAAGGGAAACGACCTATGGGGATTTGTTGGAGCGGCACAAGGATTAAACCTCGACATGCTCGGGGGCAGTATTGATGCTGGTCCGGGAGCAGACAGACGTTATGGTCCCGCTGTGATGGGCGTCTACACCAACTTCGAAGCTCAAATCTCCTGTCAGCAAAATCCTTGCTTCATTGGTGGCGATACAACGACCGAGGTGATTGCGGACCCTGAGATTGGCAACATCCTGGTAATCAAGGGGAAGGATAGCTTCGACCGCGACTTGCAACTGAGTTCGACGGAGCAAGGGCAAGTCACTGTAGTCAGCGCCGGTTTCGAGGCGACGCTCAACGGCGGAATCGATCCGGTTTCCTTCAACGACATTGCTCGCGTGAGAGTCATCACCGGGTCTGGCAGCGATACGATCGTGGCGACTGGCTTGCTGCTCAGCGACAAGCTGATCGTCAATACAGGGCTCGGCAATGACAACGTGCAGCTGATGGGGTCGACGGTCGAGAAGCTAAAGATCGACACGGGAGGAGGCGCGGATCAAGTCTTTATCGACTACTCAACCATCAAACGCCGTAGCAAGATTCTCACTGGCTGGGGCCAAGATCATGTCACTATCCGCGATTCGATCTTCGGTCGCAGGCTTACTCTCCAAGGCGGCTTGGACGACGATACGCTCGAGCTGCTTGCAGGCAATGTGTTTGCCAAGGGCTTCGCCTCCGACTTCGAAGGGTAACCCTACGCGTCAGTTTGGAAGCTGCGCATTCTGTTTTTGGGGCAACGCCCTGTTCGTTTGGATAGCCCAGCCCAGCGGGCTGGGTTTACGAAAGTCCAGTGAATCGTAGGGCCAACGGCCCGCCAGTTGCATCGCGTTCCTCCCGTAGCGAAACGAAGGTCGGACCTTCGGCCCTGACGGTTTCCCTAATGGTCTACCCAGCCCAGTGGGCTGGGCTAGGCAAATTACTGGGCCGTTGGCCCGATTGACCTGGAAAAGCGCAAATTCAAAACGCGTAAGCGAGGTATTCCTGTTGTTCCTCGTTTAGGGCTCACGCGTCGGGCTACGGTTGGCGATAGAGCGCAGACTGAAACTGTGATTGGCTCTGGTACCCCCTGATTTGCAACGTGAGCATCCAGGCCATTTGAGAGTAAATTCGCAGTCGATTTTTCCCTGGCTACAATAGATGAAAGCCTGCAAATGTAGCCTGGGACTATCATGGCCAAGAACGACTCCACATCCACCTCAGATAAATCCAACTCGTCCTTCGATGCGACGATGGCATTCGAAGGGGACGTGAATCCGACCGGCGACTTTAGAAAACACGAGCTAGATTTAGCAGTAGCCGTCTTTGTCGTCAGCAATAACCGTCTCTCCGAACGGCAGCTGTCACGGGCGACACGCAACTGGACCATCCACGGCTCCCAACCGCTCAGTCAACTTCTGGTTTCTCAGGGATTGATCACCTCTGCGGATAAAAAGCGAATCACGGCACAGGCCCAAAGCCAGCTGCGCAGGCTGTCACAAAACGGAGCCTCAACAGCTTTCTCAAAAGATACGGTCGAATCGTCGGTCGTAAGCCACTCGGAACGTCTGCGGCAAATCGATAGCGGTGGCCGACTGATCAAATTGCTTGGGCTGAACCAAGACGAAAGTCACTTGCAGGGTGAGTCCCGACAGCTGGACTCACGTTTCACGCTGATACGCAGGCTTGGTCAGGGAGGTTTGGGAATAGTTTGGCTGGCTCGCGATGAGAACTTGAATCGCTATGTCGCCATCAAAGAAATTCGCTCCGGCAACTCAGGTTCCGCCAGTGTTCTGTCAAGATTCAAACGCGAGGCTGAACTTACTGGTCAACTAGAACATCCGGGCATCGTACCGATCTACCAATTCGGCAAGGATCCTGAAAGTCAAAGCTATTTTTATGTCATGCGTTTCCTCGGCAAGCACACGATGCAGGATGCAATTGCCGAGTACCATGAACGACGCGAAGCGGGCTTGAACGAGCCACTCATGCTGCACCGCTTGTTGACCGCATTCGTGAATCTTTGCCAATCGGTAGCTCATGCTCACTCCAAGAAGATTGTGCATCGTGATTTAAAGCCTGAAAACGTAGCTCTCGATGGCTTTGGGCAAGTCATTCTGCTCGATTGGGGGCTAGCCAAAATCAACGATGAGTTTGGGCTCTCTGAGATGGGGAGCGGCAGCCTATCGGAGGCGACTGGGCAGGATTCGCAATTGACGATGGCCAATCAAGTTCTTGGCTCACCGATGTACATGGCTCCCGAGCAAGCAGCCGGACGACTGGATGAGATCGATGAGCAGACGGATGTGTACGGGCTAGGAGGAATTCTGTACGGAATTCTGACCGGCCACGCACCGCACGAAAACTCGTTTGCCGACCCTAGTTCGGGTGCAACCATTCCGGACATGCTGTCGACAATCGTCAGCCGTCCGATTTCGCGTCCTGAAGAAATCGTTCCGGATGTGCCAGCGGCGTTGGAGTCCATTTGCCTCAAGGCGACGAGCCAGAAAAAGTACGCGAGGTACCCTTCTGCGGCCGCGGTGGCGGAAGATGTTGAGCGTTATTTGGCAGGCGGCCAAGTCATCGCCTACAACGAGCCATTGAGCAAGCGAGCCGTCCGCTGGGCGACGGCTCATCCCAGAACGTCCCAACTGCTAGGAGCGCTTGCCGCTTTCGTTCTCGCATTGGCCTTCATCGGAGTCTACACATTACGACAACGACAACTGGCCGAACATAACATGCGATTCTCGCATGCCACAGACATCGCCAAAGAAATTGGATTTCATCTTGAGTCCAAGGCGGAGCTGGCCACCAGCAACGTTCGTTTCATTACCGGGCTGCCTCCAATTCAAGGGATTATTGATGCAAGATCCGGGTTGTCAAAGGAGGTAGATTCGGAGGCCACATGGGTCGAACGACTCGGAACAATCTTCGACGCATTGGTTCGTAATAACAAGTCTTACCTATCGATCGTCTATTTCGAAGTCAACGACGACATTACCGAACTGTGTCGTTCAGAACGCAACATTCAAACAGGTTGGGTCCGCAGAATTCCTGCGGCTGCGTTGGCCACTTTTCCGATTCCCGAAACCGAACCGCCGCTTGATTCGCTCAAGCCGGGGGATGTGGTCTTAAAGACTAGTGATCGAATAACTGAACATGCACCCCTTAATTTTCGTCACGCGTTGTCTATTGCTGCCAGCGCGGTTACCTACGATCATCACACCGGACAGTTGTTTGGATTCGCGGCGGCCCAAGTTGACTTGGAAGAGTTGGTGAAAGATCGCATGGCTTCCATCGGCGGTGACGAAGTCAACGTTTATCTGACGGACCATCTAGGCATCGTGCAACTTGCTTTTGAGTCCGGTGAGCTGGAAGCTGCTGCCGTGTCGGCTCACATCAGCGACTTCATTCCTGAGCTTAAGAATTTTGAAACTTCGGCTGAGGAAGTAATGACCGACGGCACTAGTTACTTTGCTACTCGTTTGACTCTGGGTTCCACCGTCGCCCAGTCCTCCGCCATTGTCGGCGTCATCGCGCAGGTTGCCGAGTAAATGGGGCACAAAAAAAGGACTTACGGCCGAATCAGCGTAAGTCCTTTGAAGGTAAACAGTAGGGCTGACAGGAATCGAACCTGCACTCCTCTCGGAACAGAGATTCTTCGGGAAAGCCTTAGTTCGAAAAGCCTTCTCGTCTTACACTTGGTTCCCTTTCGCTACTCGATTGAAGCGTCGGGATACCCGGTTTTGAACTGCGGCACGCGACGAGTGCGCACACGTGGAGATGATATGTAGCTGGAAATACTGACTCAAAGAAATTCGTCCATATTCGCATTCTCAAAGCTCTCACCTGTTGGACGCAACAAACCACGAACAGTGGATTGCACTAGTCTGTTTTTCGAAGGTGTCTTTCGTCTACCTGTATTGTTCCTAAATCGTTCATGCCAGGTTTCAGTTCAAAAATGATTCGGCCTCGCTCCAGTCGGACCTGACGACCGTTCAGTTTGACCTGCGAGCTGCTAATCAGTCGTAGAGATTCATGCCATATTTTGAAGTAGGTTCGTCCAATCGGCATGCGTTTGATTGTGAGTTCTCCTTTAGTATCGGAAACTCCAATATACGGATGATCCCTAACGATTACCCAAGCTTTTTCCCATGGGTGAATAGTGCATTCAACGGGTAAAGGAGCAGTTTCCGTAGATCTGATCGTTCGCTTAAAAGGGGAACCGACAGGTACAAGTCTTCCTTCGGGCGAATCATTCAAAAATAATATACGCGTGTTGTGGCCGACCGCATCCAGGTTATCAACTACGAGCGTCTGACCAGATTGGACGACTGTGATACGCGGAATGAAGCGACATCCCTCGTGTCGTATCCTTACCAGTTGCTCTTTATCTGTTGGAGGAAAGCTGGTGGGGCGAAGTTTTTCATTGCGCCGCTCATCCCAAATCAGGGCGACGTTGCTCAACCCCCCATCAGGACCGACAAGCAGTCGCTCATCAGGGATGCGACAACATGCGCAAAACGGGTCCTTTGCTCCGGAAAGGTCCGAGTATTTTGGCGGTCCACCTCGATATTGGAATTTGAGCTTAACAGTTGCATGACGCTTCTCTTGATCGCCACTCGCCGTAACCTCCTGCGTTTGGCCAATATCCGCTGACAAAGCGATACAGACTATGAGCAAGAAGGAGCAGGTTCGACATCGTGACATCAGGAGCCTCCTTAAAACACTCGAGCATCTTTACTGTTCGACGCGAATTCTAATGCTGTCCAACCTAACTGATTTTCCCAATAGAATGGGACTGTAAATTCTTGAGGACTTGAAGAGGGTGAGTTTGGGAGCCCCAAAATGAAAAAGGACTTACGCCGAATCGGCGCAAGTCCTTTGAAGGTAAACAGTAGGGCTGACAGGAATCGAACCTGCACTCCTCTCGGAACTAGAACCTAAATCTGACAGGGCTGTGTCTTACAAACGTAGCACCCAGTGGGCGAATATATCGTAAGCCTAACTCCTAGAAAGGGATACTTATCATCCGGAATGATCTTACCTGTGTGATACAGGGGATGCAAGTTGAACAAAATGTCCCCATTTTGTCCCCATCAGCAAAGTAATAAGAGTTCAGGTACAGCGATCAGTACATTTTTGGTTGATTCCGCTTCGTGCAGGTCGGAGTATATGCAGGAGCCCCATGGCCAATGAAGCTAATCTGGACGTGGCTTGCATTGGTAGAAATGCGATGACAAGTGCGTCCTTGTCGCAAAACTGCTGCCAATCCTGTTGAGCCACACATAGGGAGCTTGCAGGGGATACGCAGTGGGCTTCGAATAACCTACAGTACGGCGGCCAGGAAGATGCACGCACTGCAACTGGTCTTTTCATTTCCGTGAAACGTGCGGTTACCGCTAAATTAATCTAGTCCATCCGAATTCGTGTTGCGACAGCCAAGTCTATGGCAGCGACTCAAATAAGCTGACACGGTCACGCAATAGCTGTTGTCGACGAGAGTTGTCCGCAGACTCTGGAGGTGACGACCCAAGAGAACGTGGCACCATCGCAATCAGGGAGCTGGCTGTGTTCTGCAAAATACTCGAGGTGCTAATCTTGCACAGTGACAAAGGCTCGCAATATGCGAGTGCTGAATTTCGAGAAAGGCCAATAAATTGCAAGATTGTGCAAAGCTTGAGTCGCAAAGGCAACTGCTACGACAGTGCTCCCCGCGAGAGCTTTTCCAAGAGTTTCAAAGTCGAGGAGGTTTATCGAAACCGGTATTTTGCCCACGAACCGTAGACGATTGCATCGAAAACACCATATGGGGTTTTGCGTCCTTTTCGAAACGGGACATGTACAACCGAAAGTCTACCAGGACTCCTAGCCTCGGTTTTGTAACAAGCGGTAAGGCACATTCTGCCAAGGCGTTGTAGCACTTCACTTGCAGCTGTGTTTTGTGCTCGGACTCAGCTTGCTTCACTATGTACTCATCTCTCGTATTTCGACCACTCTTCGCGAGATCGTTAGCTTCCAAGACTTCGCTGAAGCCCTTTGTGTCGAAGAGTTCAAAAATCAAGATTTGGAACTGGTTGTCCCACTTTCCTGCGTGCGAGATCCGAAGGAGCATTCTACGGCGGTTTTTACGCTGTATCCCCGCCAAGTGGTCTGCTCCTCGCGTCCTTCGGGTGACGTCAAGCTTCGTACGTACCCTAACGAACTGTGGAGCCGTACAGAGTTGTATTTGATCACAAAAGCAGCCACTACTCGCTTGGCGTCCTTCAAGCTAAGTTTTAGGCGAAAGTGCCTAGAGCGTATCGAACATTCGTCCGAAAAACTCATACGGGTACTCAGCGTCCTTCTTAAATTGAGACATGTACATCCCAAAGTCAGGCGGAACGCCTATCCTCCAGTCTGCGTCAAACGAAAGCGCATCACACTTAGTGAGGGCAAAAAAACACCTTAGTCGCAGTTGAGTTTTGTGCTCGTAACTAGCTAATCTCAGGATGAACTCTTCGCGCTGAACTTCGCCGCTTCGAGCAAGATCTGTAACGCGAACTATCTCGTCGTATGATTCTGCATTCAAGAGCTCAAAGACCAGATATGAATACTGCATCTGTCCGTTTCCAGCGTTAGAGATCCACAGATGCATTTTGTTGTCCTTGAGTTGGATACCGGATGGGTAACCCTTCAACGCACTGTGACTTGGAACGTCGCGCCATACCAATTCATGGCTCTTCATCACGAAAGCGACTCGCTGACACAATATTCTACGCAAGCAGCTTGGTCCCTCTAGGTATTCAGCCAAGCGCCTGCGACGACTCTCAATTGTCTTCACAAAATCGCTAGCTGCTTCCAGTTCAAGCTCGGTGTTTTGTAACTCGTGGTTACCACGATAGCCACCCGAAGACTTTGGTCTAGCACCGATGTGGGCGGACCATATTTCCAACATCTTCTGCTTGTCTTTCAACTGGAAGGCCAATGCCGTTGCGCTTTGAGCGAGTATTACATTCGATTGCGCTAGATCAAATGCCCTCATATAAGCACCAAGTGCTTTCTCAAGGTCTCCGTTTTTGTAGTAAGACCAACCTTCTCTCCAAATTCGCGAAGCGTCAGTACTGCCATCTATTGAAATGGCTGTAGACTCTTGTTGCGTCCGGCCAGTATCTCCAATGAATCCGACTACAATGACAGCACTCAGAAGAGATCTGCCGACGAAAGAACCAATTTTCCCAGTTGCAAGAATATTCTTCATGATTGCTCGTTACCCATTGTGCTTGCCGTTATTGAACAGTTGGTCTGGCAGCTTGAACCTTCGTCCGGTCTGAGCACAGCCGAAACTCAATGAAGGTTCTGGCGTAGCTGAACCTGACGTCCTGAGCAAGATCGCTATAAGCAACCTTGCCCCGCACGTGCCTCCTAGCCAGTTCCACCTTCCGATTCGCGGTAAACGTTCTGCGTTATCGCGTCATGAAATCCTCCGATCGTTGAGACTGCTAACTCTGACCGGACGATACTCCAATTGCACCAGAGGAAAGACACTTACTTTTTCAAACGAAAAGCTATCGAAAATGGGGCGGAATGAACGGGACGCTGTGCGGGCCGCGATATCCCGGGTCTGGAACGTAAGTTGGTGGATTGCCTTGAGGAATCATCGGGATTCCCCCTGGAGGAAGAGTTCGAGGGCCCGATGGCCATACATTTCTGGGATAGCGTGGTCCTTGAGTTCTCGGATCAAATGGTATTGTAGGGTAGTTTCCGGGGGGAAGGGGCGGTGGCAGTTGCGGTACAGGGAGCGGTGGGTAATTACCAGGAGGTAATGGAGGGGGGCTGTATTCTCGAGGTGGAAGTGGTGGATAATTACCTGGTGGAAGCGGAAGCGGGCTGAACTCTTGAGGTGGAGGCGGAGGGTAGTTACCTGGGGGCAGCGGCATTGGTTGCGTACGTGGGTATCGAGGGCTCGGAAGCGGAGGGAAGTTGTTTGGCGGAAGCGGGCTGTATTCTTGGGGTGGCGAAGGCGTGAAATAGGGCGGTAGCGGCGGCAGTTGCGGTTGTGTAGACGGGAATGGCGGCGTTGGTCGCGGTGGGTAATTTGGCAAGAGTGGATGGCCTGGCGGGAGCCAACTTTGCGGAATGTCAATTGTGGGGGGCAAGGGGCTCGGAATTATTATTGGCGTATCTGGAGGACCGATGAGAATCGGAGGGAGCGGAATCTCAACGGTCGGCTCCTGCTGCCCTCCTGACTGTACAATCCACATGACCGAGCTGTCGACACTATCCAAGCTGTTGCTCTCTTCCTCGGGGTCGCCCCCAAAAAGTCCAGTAGGATCGACCGAGTTCACAGGCGAGTTTCCGACGTAACGCTGGATATTGGTGTCACCAGCTTCGAATCCGATCGGGTCATTGGAAAGCCAGCGGCCGGTAGCTGTGTCGTAGTAGCGAGCTCGGTGATAGTTGAGCCCCGTTTCTTCATCGCGTTCTCGTCCGGTAAACCCGTAGAGGGAGTCAACGGTGGCGTCGGTTTCGCTGACCACGTTGCCGAATGAGTCATAAACGATGTGGTTCTCGACGTTGCCATCGCTATCCACCAGATCTCGAACACTGCCAAGGTGATCCGTGAGTGGCCACAGAACGTCTCCTGTAGAATCCTCTTCAATGGCGAGAATCTGATCGACTGCGGGACCATGCAGCATACGGTGCGTGATATCACCACCGGAGTCGGTAGCGACCAGAATGTCGTCACCATCGTAGACATATCGAGTGACCGTAGCCGCGCCGGCCCCAGCGCCATCCGCGTCAATCGATTTCTCGATGCGGCGATTGAAGACGTCGTATTCGTATTCAACCTCCTTAGTCACCACACCTGAGTTGTTCTTGTTGACTATGGAGGTCAACCTGTTTCGGTGATCCCATTCGTATTCAACGGTCTTATCATCCGCGGGTGCCGAGCTGATTCGAACACGCGTTAGCCGGTTGCCATTGTCGTCGTAGGTGTAATTGAAGGTCCCATCACTGGTCATCCGATTTCCGGTGGCAGTGGTATACCCGGAGAGCGTGCGGTTCCCATTCTCGTCATAGGAATAAGCTTCGTCAGTGATGTGCGTGTGGTCGGCGTCGATGAGTTGGCCGGTTGTGTCGTAGGTAAAGTCTGTCGTACCCGCCAAGCCCGTTGAGGCTGTCGCATCAATCTGTGTGATTCGACTGTAAGAGTCATATGTGAAGTCGTAATCGGCGATGGATGTCGTGTCGTGGAATTGCTCCAGCAGCGTGATGCGGCCCATCTCGTCACGCGTGTAGTCGGTCCGAGCGACTTGATTGGCCGTTCCTCCGGTCAACGACTTGTATCGCGTGATCATTTCGAAGCGACCATCAATCGCATACAGGAAGTCAACCCGCTTGTCCTGCACGGTCGCACCGCCCGGCTGGTCGGACTGCTGCACATTGGTCATGCGATTGAGGTTGTCAAAGGTGTAGTTGTTGACCAGATCATCTGTCCAGCCAGAGCCTGTATCCACTTCGAGCTGCAATTCGGTTCGGTTGCCACTCACGTCGTAAGTTGGTGTCAAGCGAAATTCGTCAATGCCAGCTCCAAAATCGACTTCCAACTGACTGAGACGATTGAGATCGTCAAACGAATAGGAATATGTGGCTGATGGGTCGGATGCTGAAGTCTGGTTGCTGGCTGCGTCGTAAGAGTAGCTAAGCGTTCTGACTGTTGAGCCGCCATTCTTCCAAACCTCGCTGGTCATCCGCCCGAGATCGTCATAGTTGTACTCGGTTACCATCCCACGGCGGTCTGTCATGGATGTCGTCTGACCATTCGCATCGTAGCTATAGCTAGTCACTTCGCTGAGTGGATCGGTTTCTGAAGTTAGCCGTCCTAGATTGTCGTAGCTCCAGCTTGTCGTGTTGCTCTCTGGATCGGTGAGACTCGTCCTTCGACTCAGCTTGTCGTAGGCGTAAGTGGTGGTCGGTCGCCCCAGGGCTCCCGCTCCGTCAGGATCTGGGAGCTCTTCCTTAGTGAGCCGCCCCAGGTTGTCGAACGTGTAATCTGTGACGTTCGAAAGCGGGTCGGTTTTGCTAGTCATCCAACCAGCCGCGTTGTAAGCATATGTTTCTACTGGCGATGTTTGGGCGCCCGCCCCATCAGGGTCAGGAAGAGTGAGCGTAGTCAATCGGCCCAGATTGTCGTAGTTGTAACTGGTAACACTCCCGAGTTCATCGGTATACGAAGTTAAACGCCCAGCATCGTCGAATGCCCATGCAAGCGTTGGGGCTGAACCGGGGCCTGTTCCGTCAGGATCAGGTAGCGTAGCCCCCTTGCGTCGGTTCCGAACGTCGTACGTATAACTGGTTTCATGGTTCGCGGCCCCAATCAGCGTGACAAGGTTGCCCAGCGTGTCGTACTCATATTCAACTTCTGGGGCAGCAAGTGAGCCTACCCCATCCGGATCGGGGTAGGTCACTTTGATGAGCCGCTCGGCATCGTCGTAAGTGTTAGTGGTAACATTGCCGAGCGGATCAGTGGTGGTAGCGACAAGTCCATTGTCGGTGTAGGTGTAAGTCCACTCTGGACTGGTCAAGCCACCGGCTCCGTCCGGATCCGGGAATGTCTCAGTAACCAGACGTGACATGACGTCGTACTCAAAGGAGGTGATGTTTGACAGGGCATCGGTTTCACTCGTCAGACGCCCCATATCGTCGTACGCGTACGAAATGACTGGGCTGGTCTGCGAACCTCCTCCATCGGGATCCGGGAGAGTCGTCGATGTGAGCTGGCCAGCATCGTTGTAGGCGTAGGTCGTGACATTCCCGAGAGCATCAGTGAGAGACGTCAAACGATTTGCATTGTCGTAGCCATAGGTTGTAACGGACGCCGTCTGAGGCCCAGCTCCGTCGGGATCGGGAAGAGTCTCGGTTGATAGCCTGCCGCGAGAGTCATACGTCATACTGGTGACGTTGCCGAGTGCATCAGTAAAGCTCGTCTGTTGATTGAGCTTGTTATAGGCAATGGACTCGGTAGGACTTGTTTGCGGCCCCGCACCATCGGGGTCGGGATAAGTGGTCTGTGTCAGTCTCCCCATGTCGTCGTAGGTATACGAGGTTGTGTGTCCGAGCTCATCGATCAGACTCGCCCTCAGGTAGTCTGCGTTGTAGGTGTATTCGATGTCTGCTTCGTCGGCAGTGCCATCTGCATAGGTGATCTTCGTGATCTGACCAAAACTCGTAAGCGATGAGTTCGTGCCGTAGTCGTAGTCAAGCACGTAGCCACGCGGATCAGTGAGCGTCAGAACAAGGCCACCAGGCAATTGATCGACGGCGGTGGGATTGGCTGTGTAGGTGAAGCTGGTGACGATGTCATCCGTCTCGCCATTGAAGCCATCGTCTTTTTCACCGACGATCTTCTCTATCTGTGTAACATCCCCATCACCGTCGAGCGTGAAGTTGGTCACGTTCCCTTCGGCATCGGTGAATTTAGTGGCTACGTTCCAGTCGGTATCGTACACCCACGTGAGCGTCTTGAGGTCTGGGCGAGTCAGTTTCGTTAGGTTGTTACCATCGTCGTACTCGTACTCTGTGACGGGGCTGGAAAGGCTACCGGCTCCATCGGGATCTGGGAGTGTCATTTTCGTGGCATAGCCAGCCACATTTCGTTCCCAAGTGGTCACGTTGCCAAGTCCATCCTCGAACTCGAGCAAGTTTCCAAGAGGATCGAACTTGCTGTAGGTCGTAATCGAAAGCGGGTCGGTGATAGAGCCTCGGGGATCCGCATCGGGCAAGCTCGCCGGTGAACCGCTTGTGCCACCACCACTTGCAACTAGCCCCTGAGCAAGTTGAGGTGAGTAGCTGTATGTTGCACTGCCGGGGTAGACGATTGAGCTCAGACGGTCGAACGCGTCGTAGTTGATAGTCGTCGTGTTCGAATTGGCGTCTTCAACCGTCTTAAGCTGCCCATTCCCGCTCCAGTACGTGAAGTCCGTTTCCGCTGCGGCTACGCCACCTGCTCCATCGGGATCAGGAGCGGTGATCTTGGTGATTTGGTCGCTACCGTTGTGCGTGACGGTTGTCACGCGGCCAGCCCAATCTGTAATGGTGGACAGCAATCCGGAAGAGTAGGCAAGAGTGATCTCACGCCCATCCTGGCGCGTGATTTTCGTGAGGTTTCCACTTGCGTAGGTGTACTCGCTTGTATTGTTGTTCTTGTCACTGCGCGAAGTGATCTTCCCCGAAGAATCAAACTTGAGTTCGCCTTTTGATTTGGTCGTGTACGTGAAAGTTCCATTGGAGTGTTCAATCAACCCTTCACCAGTGGAACCCCCTCCGAGTCCTCCGCCTCCCATGCCACCGCCGCCTCCGCCACCTTCTTGAATGTCAGCGCGGTTGTAGTGTCTGTGCGTGGGCTGCCGCAAGCCCCTTAGCTGTTTGCAGTGCTATGCGAAGAATCTCCTGGACCTTCAACGCTCCTTCATCCTCGATTCGACGATCGAGCGTTCGACCGCTTGAATACTGCATGACCAAGTAAGGCGTCCCCTGCCATTGATCTACGCCGAAGATCGGCAATACATGATCATCAACGACCGCTGCCGCCGCTTTGGCCTCACGAAGGAAACGTTGCCTTGCCGTTCCGTTTGCCGACAACTGTGGAAGCATCATCTTGATCGCAACGAATCGATCCAAGGTGGAGTCGAGCGCTTTAAAGACAACGCCCATTCCACCATGACCGATTACGCCTACCACCTCGTAGTTACCAACACGTCCCAACATATTCGGATCGTCTGAGGGCCCCAATAGGTGCAGAAAAGACTGCGGGTCAGCGATCGGCTCACTGCCAAGGTGATTTGGCGATGACGCTTCGTGGAAAACGTCCATCAGTGCAGGACAAACCTCCGAGCGCCACGTATGGGAATGCTGGTCGTCCAGCCGCTCTAACGAATCACGACAAATCTCACAGACTGTGACATGAGCTTCGTATCGCTCGAGTTTCTCTTCGTCCAGCTCACCATCATGCAGCTTTGTAAGCTCGCCCTCAGTAAGACACGGTAGATGTTTATTCATAACCCCAAATCCTCAAGCTCCCAGTCGATCGATATTTCTGCAACTACAGCTTTGAATCTTGCCATAACCCGATGTCGTGCAAGATAAACAGCTCCCGGAGAGCGACCAGTCTCTGTCGCAACGGCAGAAACAGATTCACCCAGCACAGCAGTCCTCCAAAACAACTCCCAAGTCACGGGTGAAAAATCAACACGAACTTTTCGTGATGCCAATGCGAAGACCGATCTCCGAGTCTCCGATCGAACTTCGTCGACAACTCCGCGATCCTCCAGCGGAATCGCGTTCAAGCGATGCAGTGCCGAGGTCGAACCTGTCGCCTGGTCCCTTGGCCGCCTTCCGAGCGACTTTGAGATGGCGTTTCTCGTTATTGTGGTCAACCATGCCCGAAAGGGAGGGCGTGAATTGTCCGCCTCCCACCGGTCAATTGCACCAGCTATGCCCACAAATACTTGTTGAACAAGGTCGTGAGCATCCGCATCCTGAAGACCCCGACGTGTCGCCATCCGGAAAATCACTGGCTGATAGATATTCGCGAACTCGACCCATGAAGCCCCATCGCCCAGGTCTTTCACTCGGATGATGAGGCTAGGATCGGTTTCAGGAAAGTCATGCATCATTGTCTCCGGCAAGTATCATCCAGCTGCAGACAAAATCTTTCAGTGAAATCTTCTTGCATACAGTTTCTCTGGCTGCGTTCTCGGACAGATGAATTCGCAGTCAGTTGTCAACATGAAGAAATCTCAACGAGTTGAACCCGTTTGAAATCCCAGTCGGAAACACATTATTCCAAAACGGCTTGACGTGCCGAGTTGGCGTCACGTGGTCTATCGGGGGATGTGGGGCGGACCGGGGATGCCGATTGGAGATGCCACAACCGTATCGTTGAAATCGCTTGAAAAACCTGTCGTACTAGCAGCTCGCTTATTTTCGAACAGGTTTAGCCCCTTTGCTTCGGAAAGCATGACCTCGAATTGAAGCTCCACCACATCTTTCCGCGCTTCGAGGCGTTCTTGGAGCTTGGCTTCCGTCTCAATCAACTTGTATCTGATTGCATCAAGTTCGTGGACGCGGTGTCGCATGTCGGCGACAAAATACCTATTTAATGCCGCCTTGAGCTGAGGATAGAGCGTCGAGCGATCCGCTTCGGGTTGCGCGAGCTTCTGCCTGAGGCGATGAAGCGTTGCACGTTCAAGGTCGCGAGGGGAAACAGGTAGTCCGATTTTTTGATCACTTTCGCCCGCAGCAGCTGTTCGCAAACCCGTGTTCAACGTGCCCATGTCCCGGATTTGCTGCAGTGTTTTGATGTCTTTCGGCGATCTCTTGGCTGGATTAACCGAGCCTACAAGACCGATGTCATCGGTTTGAGTCTCAGTACTCCCATGAGCCCGCTGAACGAGCAAATGATGGCTTAAGGGGATTGCCACTAGAACCAAAGCCGCAGTCGCGGGTACTAAATTCTGTTGCAATGAAAAGTGGGTCATCTCAGAGTCTCCTGTAAACTGAATAGCGACTCAATTTCTTCAAACTCTTGCAAACGCTGGAGACGCTTGTGCAGCGATTGCAATGTGGGATCGGTTGGTTGTGATGCGTGAAACTGGGGGCTTGCTTTCGTTCCAAGAGAACGGAAATGCGCAACGCTTTCGAGGGAGATCTGTTCGCTTTCGCTCCCAGAGGATGGTACCGTGTCCTCTTCGGTCTCTACTTCGTTGGAAACCGTTTCGAGTGCTGGAAAAGTCGGTTGAGATGAGACCGCGGACAGAGGATCGGCAACAAGCTGGCGGCTGGTTCCCAACACTTGCGTTTCACGGAGGTTGAGCAGCCAAAACGCAAGGCAGGCGATT
Organism: Planctomycetaceae bacterium; assembly: GCA_003501565.1. Taxonomy (GTDB): domain Bacteria; phylum Planctomycetota; class Planctomycetia; order Pirellulales; family Pirellulaceae; genus Aureliella. Next base: position 23,437 of record DNPC01000200.1, read on the forward strand.
GAGAACAGCCCCAACACGAGCGAAGCCATCAGTAGATTCTTTCGCTTAGGCGCACGGGCAGTGAGTAAAGCAGGAATCTGATGTTGATCCGGTTGTTCAACGTGTTTCAAGCACTCAGACAGGAGATGTTCTGCGAGCTCCGCTGTCGGAAGTCTGTTGGCAACCTTTTTCTCTTGCAGGATCTGGATCAACCGAACGAGCCATTTGGGAATCGAGGGATTGATTTCCCTAATCCGACGTGGAGTATCAGACGTAAGCCTTAACGCGACAGCGATGCTGCTGCTGGCATGGAACGGGGGGTGCCCCGTACACATCGCGTACATGACACTTCCCAGGCTGAACAGGTCGCTGCGTTCATCGATCGCCTCGCCGCGGGCCTGTTCTGGCGACATATATTGCGGTGTGCCGACGATCAATCCTGACTGGGTCATCGTTGCATCATCAACTGCGCGAGCGAGGCCAAAGTCCGTGATCGAAACACGCTCAACACCTTCTTCAAGCAAGATGTTGGCTGGTTTGACGTCACGATGAACCAATCCCTGCCGATGCGCAGCGGCCAGCCCTGCTGCGAGCTGTGCCCCAATACGTAGAATCTCAGGGATTGACAGCGGCCCGATTTGGTCAATTCGATTTTGCAAAGAGCTGCCTCTGATAAAGGGCATCACTATGTAGGGCAAGTTCGAGTCATTCGATACTCCATGAATTGCAACGACATTTGGATGCAATACGCTCGCCGCGGACCTCGCCTCTCGAGCAAATCGCTGCCTTGCTGCGCCGATGGACGCCAGTTGGGGAGCCATAACTTTGATCGCCACAACTCGGTCAAGAGTAGGGTCGTGTGCTTTCAGTACGAGTCCCATTCCGCCTGCGCCAACTACACCGGTAACTTCGTAGCCGCCAATTCGGCCAAGGCTGTTCGGATCGTCAGTTGGCGCGAGTTGCTCAAGAACGTGATCCACGATGGCAGAATCTAAGATCGAGCTGGCTGTCGAGTCATCGAACTGGCCTTCCTCAAAAGCGTCGGGAGCCAAATACTGTTCCACCTTGTTCACAAGCTGCCTATCACATGACTCATCAAGCAATCGCCGACAGTCTTTGCACTCAGTGAGGTGCTTTTCCAGTTCAGCTTCGCCCAATGGTTCCAGGTCTCCAGCGCGTAGGCTAATCGAGAGGACATGATTGCACTGGCGACGCTGGCCAGCAGAGTTTAGGCTTCGAACCATCGGATTCAGCTCTCCCATTCGAATTGCTCTACTTCTTCTCTGAGCCTTTGCAAGACACGCGTCCGAGCGATATAGATTGCTCCAACGCTCTTGCCCAGATCGTCGGCGACGACTTTACATGACCGACCGCAGACCATCGTTTCCCAGAAAGCAGCCCAGGTCGCCGAGCGAAATTCTCTGCGTATACGGTTGGCCGCCCATCGAAAGGCTTGCCGTTCCAGCTCCTCGGTAAGGATTCCCTCCGCCTGATCACTCTTTGACGCAACATTATTAAGCCGGGCTAGTAATTCGGTCCCGCCGAGAGCAACGTCGGGCCGAGAACGGCGCAACATGTCGATAGCCGCATTCCGAGCAACTCGACTCAACCATCGACGGAAACTGCCGTTCGATTGCTTCGGCTGCCACAGTTCTGCTTGTTTGCCGACCTTGAGGAGAACTTCCTGTGCTAAGCCGTCGGCATCAGCGTATTGCAGCCCCAACCTTTGAGCCAACCTAATGACGAGGGGGCGGTAGATCTCCACAAACTCACTCCACGCGTCTCGATCCAACGGATCCACGAGCCGGGCGAGCAAAACTGCGTCGGTAGTTCTAGGTTCATTCATCTGCTTGTTGTGTCCCACGAATATAACGCGGATGCGAGAAAAACCTTTCATTCCTAGCCGTCTTGTACAACACGGACTCTTGAAAAGCATGGCACCCGGGGATTGGTCGTTCGTTGCAAGGTTTCCATGTGATCGTAGGTTTTCGAGGTGTAGCGATGTCATGCCGCAGATGTCGTACGACGCCAGTCAAACCCGAAAAGTGGAGATCCCAACGGCCCTTCTGTTCTGGCAGTTTCTAGTAAACGGTTACTGTTAGTTTTCATCAGTCATCAACGCGGAGAACGTCAACAACGCAGTTCAATGAAGAATTTGCCTGAAAGAATTGGTCCCCAACCGGATGAATTCTATGGGCTGTTGGGTGTCAGTGAATGACCTTGTTGAGGGCGAGCATCGAGAGGTTTTCGCATCGCAGTTTGGAAACTGCAAGACTCTTTTACGCAACCGTCTTTGCGGATGAGTGAGAGTTGATCGTGGATTGTTCATGATATAACGTGCCAATTGCGAGCGCGAAAAGATGCTGTATCGCAATAAGCTAAGACGCATGAAGAGGGAAACGTAACATGACGCACCAAGGTTCCATCAAGCATCACCCTTCAGACGCGGATCAGGTTCCAGCCACAAACGTTCATCAATGGAAGGGTCACAGAATACGGGTTGAGACCGATGTTTCAGCGACGACTCTTTGGGGTAGAAACTTTTTCATCGTATACGTCGATGAAATACCGCGAACAAAATCGAAATTCTACCGGGGGCATACTTTGCGGTTTTGCTTCCAACACAACCAACGTTTCGTTAGCGGTATGGTGACGCCAGTTCGCGGGTTGTTTGGGCCACAGATGTATGGTGTCCGAATGAACTACCAGATCGATGTCGATGGCCAGCGTGTCGGCACTGGGACTACTCGGAACAACTCTTGCTGGAAGAACTTGGTCGCCTGGTTGTTGTATTTCCTGGTGTTTGGGATTCTCCTGTGTCTATGGATTCACTACGAACCG
>DNPC01000794.1 GCA_003501565.1 Planctomycetaceae bacterium
TAGAACCAAGTAGACGCGGGGTGAAGCAGGCCCAATCTTGATTTCGTTCAAGGTAAAGTCTGATACCATCGCCGCCGCGAGCAGCCATGGATAAATACCCACCGAACGCTCCCCAACAATCCGGAAAGCCAAGGTAACTAACAAAAGCAGAGCACAAACAATGACAAGAGGAATCATAAGTTTATGCCTCTACCAACGAAATCAGAGCTTGATAGGCCGTTGTAATCGAAAATCGGCTTCTCATTTTATGCAGGCTATTCGCGCTATGTCTTTCAACAAGATGAGGATCGTCCAGGTACTGCTGCAGTGCAACTGCGATGGCGGCGGCACACGGCTCGATGACAAAACCATTGACTCCGTCTTCAACGTAATGAGCTGTCCCACTCTCACTGGAACAGATAATCGGTAGACCATGCGCCATTGCTTCAACCTGGGAAACCGAGGCAGGTTCATTCTTGCTAGGCAAAACAAACAGATCGTGCCTGCAATATTCTTCTTGCACAGCGTGGAGGGGCAAATTGGTTAAGAGGCGAAGTCTATTCCGTGCTGGATGGAGATCAACTTGAGTCTTAAAGTCTTGATGTTCCGGTGTACTGCACTCCCCTATCCACACGAAGTCAATTTTTTCACCCGTAGGGTCTAGACACTGAATTGCACCTAAAGTCTCTAACAAGCCCTTCCTAGGTATTAGCTTCCCAACTCCTAACACCCGCAACCTGCTACTCCCGGATTTGCTCCGCACCGCAACATTGGGTGGAATAGACTTAAAGAAAGGAATAAACGACATTCGTTTATGACTTCGCTTGCACGGAGTGGGTTTCGGGACCAAGTGTTCAACAGGCGTGAACCAACGAAAACGAAATAGCGAAAGGAATACAAAGTAAACGCTTTTACGATATACACTCAACTTCCCTACAAATAATGGATCCTGTGTGTAAACAAGAATTCGCGTTCGCAAGGCAAACGGGAGGCATGTAAGGAAGTATGGTCGAAGTACCCCGCGAGTTATGATGACATCCGGCTTGAATTGAAGCAGAATCCTCCAAACATGTGGCAGGCTGGGAACGCCTAACCGACCGCGAATAGCTGGGTCATCTTTTGGGTTCCTCCACTTGTTTATTGTGATCCCGAGGGCGGAGAGCGGCACTACGTCAGGCACGAGACTTGTATGATCTTCAGCGCCCCCCACGCTTAGTGCGACAAAACGGACTTCATGTCCTTTCTCCAGCAGCAAATTCACCAACTCACATTGGTTAGTGTGGAAGCGAGGCGCGAGAAAAAGAAACCTATATCTTATTTCTTTAGCCATAGGTTTTTCCAAACTTGCCTTCCAGCTGCAGTGGCTCCACCTCTACGAGGAAATGATTCATCCGGCAACGCTGCTCGAATGCCTGGCACGGTGTCGAAGTATACGTTACGCCAAGTCTCTTGCACTTGTGGAAACAAGTGTCGCTTTAATCGCAAGCTATTTGTAGCGATCGACCCGTCCAAAACACCTTCATCAATATCGGCCCGGAGCAATTTCACAGCGTCCTGACATGAATCGAAAATACACTGCGGGCTGAGTACATCAGGGGCATGCCCCACATGCGTGCTTACGATCTTAGTGCTGCAACTTATTGCTTCGATGATCGAAAGCGGCCCCCCCTCGTTGCGACTGGCGACAATGTAACAATCAACAAGGTTGTACAGCAAGTTAACCTCATCCCAACTCAAATTGTTTACATCTGTGTCATCACCCTTTACTAGTTTTCCTACAAAAGAGAACGGGACCCCACGAGCCTTTAGCTCGTTCCTTATCCAGTGTCTCCGCGGACCGGCAAGAACGACGTGCACTCTGTTGGAGCAGGCATTTAGCGATGAAACTATGTCAACGAAACGATCGGGACCTTTGACGAGCTTCGGTTTCGAAAGATCGGCTCCTTCAGAATCCCGCTGAAAGCTCCCGATCAAGTACTTGTCCTTGGGAATATCGCACCTTTTCGCTAGCTCAACCAACTTGCCGTGGTCTGGGGACAGGGGTTTAAAATGGCGATCATCAACCATGTATGGCACGAGCTCCACGCTAAGCCCATTACGCAACAGGAAATCATAAGCATCGGTAGACCTAGCAATCCACAATCCGACAATGCTCTTGGCCTGATGGAACTTGGGGTTCTCCCATGCGACACGAGGGTCGTGCGTCATGTGGGCGATGATCTTCTTGCCTCGAAGCAACCTAGCTGGCAGGGCAAACAGAAGCGGCCAATAAACACAGTGAACACTGTCATAAAATAGAGGAATCGGAGTGAATACCTCGGGCAGACAACGGACCGTCGTTGCAAGCTCTGAGTCCAGCGCCCAGCCGCTGCCGTCGCCACCTACATACCAACTTTTTGTTCTCACCGATTCGACCTATTCACTAGACTGCCTAACCGCCTGTACGAAAAAACCGGTATTAATGTCTGAGCCTTGGTGAACCCAATTCAACATTGGGCTAATGAACTTCAGAACGAGACGACTTGGGGCTGCAAAACCAAACTTGACAATCCGGCGCAACGCCACGCTTCTAATACTGCAAGAATTACCCGTTGCCGAATTCAATAAATCTGAGACCACATCTGCAAGACCTCCCATCGGAGTTACACTAACGTCCTCAAAGCCCAAGGAGCTCAATACAGCAATAAACTTGCTTGGAGACCAGCGTTGAAAATCATACGGATCCGCGTGTACTGCGTACAAGAATGGGACTGTCATAACTAGCTTCCCCCCAGGACGGAGCACCCTAGCCAATTCCTGCAAAGCAGCCTCGGGAAACTCTAGATGCTCTAGCACTTCCGCCAACAATACGACGTCATAAGTTGCATTTGGAATTGGTAGATGTTGTAAGTCCGCCAATATGTCTGGCTCAGACCTTGAGTCGATATTTACATACGTCCAACTCGCTACGCCGTCTTCGGGGGGTCGGAAAACACCGCGTTTGTCATTCTTCTTTCCTCCGGCATCGAGTACCTGTCCGTAAAATTCGACTTTCTCTAGAAATTCATCAACAAGTGTACGTCGTCGTGATCTCATACCAATTTCCTCTTGCCGAAGATCGTCGAAAATCTACCGCGAAGCTTCCGCATTAGGGCCCGAGCTCTTAATTGGGTCACCGAAAACGGACCAATCGGTTGTGTCGAGATATCAGCGCAGTCCCTGAAGAAACTCAAGTAGTCGCTGGCGACCTTCCTACAGTCCCGATCTGGCAAGCGTTCCCTGTACTTGTCGAGATCTCGCCTGACCAATTCGAGCTTTCTCAGCAACTCGTCATGTGTTGAAAAGAGTTCACCGCCATCACCTATAATTTCTGGGTGGCCTCCATCGCGATAGGCGACTGCCGGCAAACCGCATGCCATGCCTTCGAGCAATGCATTCGAACATGGATCCGCTCGCGACGCCGTAAGAATAATATCATGCGAACGAAGGTGTCGACCGAGCTTCTCAGAATCGCAAGGCCCAACTAGATTTGCTCGAGTGAAAGAAACTGAAGTATCACCGACGAATGTCAGCTCAAATCTCTCCCAATCAAGATTCTTCTCTAACCAACTGTAAGTCGCAAAACCCTTTCTTGGGTTGGTTGACCATGAAGTCGCTATGACCCTGCATTTGGTACTCGGCAGTCTTTCGGCATAGGCTTGAGGCGGATAGAAGTATTGAGAATCGGGAGCGTTCATTATGACCCGTTCGTTCTTGGTTCTGTACCCCATTTCCTTGCAACGCATTAGGCTCCACTCGGACTGGAAAACGGCCCCAGCCGTGAAAGACCCGATAAAATTGAAAAACTCGAGGTCGTACCCATCATCCCTGCCGCGTATCAATGAGACCGGTCCGTCGATCCTGGCAATGACTATCCGCCTTGGATTCGCATGCAGTTCTCTAACCACGTTGTGCGCAAGGCGATCAAAACAACCTGGGCTCAAATTGAACAGCAAAACATCAGCTTGACGAGCATCCTCGACGTAGCATCCAAGGTCTTCGAATTGGCGTTTCAAACACTTTAAGAACTGATTCGCGCCGCCGTAAGGTCCGCTTACAAACGGGTAGATGATACTAACCTTCACCGATTGCCTCCCCGAAGGCCTTGCAAGCGGGCAACCGTCCGGCGTAACAACCAGACTTCACCAGAAACAAGCAGGTAAAGTAGCAGAATTACTACTGAGTAAACCGCCGCACCAAACGCAATCACAGCCCAGGAACTAGTCACATGGACGAACCACTCCATTCCTATGAGTAGTGCGAGACCTACTAAAATATGGCTGCAGCGAGCCGCCGATCCTGCCACCAAAATTGAAAGAGTTACTGCACGAAGAATGATAGCTGACGTATAACCAACCGCTGCTCCGCCAAGACCGTAATGTGGCATGAGTAACGCGGCAAGGACAATTCCGACTAAACTACAGACGTATGTCACGGCAGCGCTCGTGCGAAGTCGAAGCGTGTTCATCATGATAAGGCAATCAATCTGTGTAGTTTGACGCAACAGCGCCCCGACCACCAAGCAACCCGTTACGAAATTGCCGGCATACATTTCGTCGCCGATCCAAAGCGTGACGAAACTTAAGTTGTAGACTACTGCAACTCCCAGGAGAGGCACACCAAATGCGAGTGTGTAGGATTGCAACTCCCCTCGTAGCTGCAGTATCAACTTCGGTTCCCTGCGAGCGCACACCCCCACGAACCCCGGTGCAGCCGCATTGCTTAACTTAGCAAGCAAACTGCCGAGCAACGTGACCAAGGCACGGGTTGCGGCATAAACCCCGCAGGCTTGGGCTCCCAACCAGAGCGAGATCAAAATTAAGTCGCTAGCGAGGAGAAGGAATTCACCGATTTGCACCAGAATCATCCAGACTGAAATTGCTGCATGAGAACCTAACTCTTTGCGGTCCGGCATTTTCGCGCCGAACCAGGGAAATACCTTTCGGCAAACCCAAAACCTTGAAAAGTTAGACACGCTGCTTCCCAACAATACGGCAGTCGAGAGAGCTACAAGCCCGCCGAAAAAGGTGAGCGAAAGGACCATAAGGGCCGCTTTGAGAAGCTCGGAGAGTACTACGAATGCAACGCCCTTATACTCGACGTTCATGGCCCTCATGAATGCCCCCGGAATCGAAGTAACGCGATTCAAGCAGACGCTAATTCCGATTACCGCAGTAGCTGCGAAGGCTTGCCGACTGATACCGGGATCGGCGACCCGCGACACCAACAATGACGCCAGAAGTATCAGGACGATTACAACAGGCAATGTCGTTGCCCAAACGAGCACCGATGCTCCCACGGCTTTTAGCTTATTGCAATGGTCAGTACTAGCCTGCTCCCGACCAACAATGAGTTTCAATGCGCCTGCAGGATTGAGGTCAGCGACAGTGAGATAGTTTGTAATCTGATTAATCAGTCCCCACGTCCCAAAAGCTGCTGGCCCCAAGCCGGAGACTATCAATGGCGCGACCACAAAGTTACTGCCCACACCAATAAAGTGGATTGCCAGGCCTGCCAACAGTGTCAAGACTGCCTTACCCGTGAGATCCGCTGGGCGTTGATTGCTCATCTACAGATTGCAAACTGAAGGGCCTGCGAACCCGAATTACCTAGTCGAAACGGATTGTAAAAATAGCTCATCGCATTTATCGCCCAACGTCCAATTCTGGAGCGATACAATTCAGCTGCGACAGTAGCGTGTGACAGCCTGAGTTCGACGCTTGAGAAAGTGCCTTCGCAAAGCTCCTTGAAATCCTCTTCAAACCATTCCTGCACATGCATGGGATCCGACGGGGTACGAGTTCTTCTCACAGGCGTACTGATCACAGCAATCCCATCTTGTCTTAGCACACGCGCAATCTCTGAAAGGTAACGTTGAACATCACCAACATGTTCAACTACTTCGCTTGAAACAACCGCATCGAAGCTGCGGTCATCGAATTGTAAATCATAACAACTGCCTACCACCAAATCTGCTGCTAGTCCCAAGCTTGCAAGTTTCTCCCTCGCGAACATTACAGCGGACTCGTCCAAATCTACGCCCCTACAGAGAGCACCACGTTGAGCCAGCATTGAAGTAAGCACGCCATCACCGCATCCAAGGTCTAGCACAGTTCGACCTTCTAGCTCTCCAGCATATTCCCCCAACAAATCGCAGCAAGCGCGGTACCTTGCAAGAACGAATGCATTCCGTGTACGAGGGTTTAAGGACACTTGGCTCCAATGATAACCAGGACCTCTACTAGCGTATTTCGAAAACTCTATTTCTGACATTTCATACAACTTACTGCGGGTTCCCTGGCTGCTTTACTGAAAGATCTTGAGTATCCGAATACTCAGAATAGCCATATCGATAATTTCCGTATCCATAGCGGTACCCGTAACCGGATCGATAGTTGCTGCCATATTTGTATGCGTAGCGGTAATCGTTGTAGTCGTAGTTATACCCGTAGCCCGCTTCTGATGAGACTCCATTGATAACAACACCAAGAAGGTTGGCGCCGACCCCCTCTAGAATACTCTTCGCTCTCAATGCCAGCGGCTTAACATTACGACGTAGCCGCATTGTCATCAAAACACCGTCGACAATTCCAGCGACTGCACCGGGGTCAGATACAGCAAGTAACGGAGGAGTATCGACCACGATCACGTCGAATTTATCCCGCAACATATCAATCATGTTGCGGAAGCGTTCGCTGGACAGGATTTCGGCCGGATTCGCGGGCCGCTTACCGCCAGGCAAGATTGAAAGGTTCGCAACAGGTCCGGCACAAATTGCGTCGTCCACTTCCACTTTGCCACCAACGACTGCAGCGACTCCAATTTCAGAATCAATACCGAATATCTTCGCAACTCGAGGACGCCGCAGGTCGGCATCGATCAGTAGGACCCGGCGACCCGACTGAGCCATTGTTACTGATATGTTTGACGAAAGAGTAGATTTTCCGTCACCGGGAACCGGACTGGTCACCTGTATTACTTTGAGAGCCTTGCCCTTGTTACTGAAATACAGTCCTGTCCGGACCGAACGGTATGCTTCAGCCACGCGTCCCTTACTATGGTGAATTGCACATACAGCAGGATCAACCGCCTCCACGCTTTTCTTAACTTTTGACAGGTTCATCACTGGAATATGGCCGAGCACAGAAACACCCAGGTCCGTCGAAATCTCCGAGGGGTTCTTGTAGCTGCGATCTGCAAGATCCATCAGCACGGCAAGTCCCGATAGCAGGATAAATCCCACCGCCGCACCTCCGACTAAGTACTTAATCACTTTGGGTCCGTAAAACAATCCGGTGTTCGGCATATCTAGTCGTTTGAGCGTTCTCTGCCCCATCTTTGGCATCAAGTCGATTTCTTGGAGCTTCTCTGTGTATGCAGTTAGCAATTCCGAAACTGCGTCTCGATCAGTCTGTAGTATTCGATATCCGTCTAACATCCCTTGAAGCTCTCTTGAGCTCCGCCTCTCGCGCTCCGCTTGATTAGCCAGTTCTTCCTCTTCAAGTCGAAAAACTTCTGACTGTTCCTCGAGAGCAAGCAAGCGTTCTTCCAGACGCTCCTCAATCGAGCGAATCTCCGCCCCAGTCTTTCTCGCCAACGCGTCACCATTCTTTTCGAGCTCCTCTTTGTAGAGCCGCTCTCCTTCCCGAATCTTCTCCAGTTGCTTTTCAAGGCCTTGCACCTGCGCACGAAGGGTCGCCACACTTGGATGTTCCTCTCCTAGCTGATTCGAAAATACTTCTAGTTGAATCCTAAGAGGATTGAGTTGCTCCTGCTCCAGCCTCCGCGACATTTCATCAGTTCTAATCCGTGTCTGTGCCTGCTCTTGGCGGAATACTTCCAAGTCCCACGCTCCGTTGGCAGATGCAGTACCGCCCCCGGATACCATTGCCAACAGTCTCATCAGAGATTCGGGGGAATGCCCCTTGTTTAGTGACTTCCGGACCTGCGTAGTCAGCGCATCAATCTCGCTTTTTCGAGATCGAATATCAATGAGTTTCTTGTGCAAAGTCTCCCACGTTGCGTGATAAGGGTCGTTCACGTCGTCACCAATGAACACGATATCGGGATTAGCCTCTTTGAACTGGCTAGCGGACTCAGATAGTTCGCGCATCCGTTTCGTAAGATCTGCGTGGGCTCCTTCCATGAGTTGTGCGATCTCTTCACCGACCGTCTTGTACTCATCAGCGAGATACTTCTCGTATCCTTCTACAACTGCATGAACGACTTTTGCGGCCGTTTCGGCATCTTCGGACACGTAGGCAATTCGAATTAATGTTGTCTGGTCATCCTTGTCAGCAGGCTCGATCACAAGAGGTGAGCCTACATCTTGAAGTGCCGACACAATATCCTCGGATGCTAGTCCAACAAACTCAGGTTGCTCACCTAATCGCCCCAGACTGACCGCCAGTCTTAGGACAGCTTGACTCCGAATAATCATCGACTCGTCAATCCGGTTAACTTCTTGACCACCGCTAAAGTACGGGTTCTTCACTGGAGCCGGTATTGAACTGATAACCTGAACACGCGCTGCGGCTTCGAAGGTCTCGGGTAGGCGGCTGAAGTAAAGGAAGCCAAGGCAGGCGCCGACGATGGAGCCTAGAATGGGTAGCCATTTCCAACGCCAGAGAATCTGGACGAAGTCAAAATTACTTCCTTCCGACTGAGCCTCGGGAGCTCCTCCGGGTACGGGCGATGGCTGACCGTTTACGTTTCGTTGATCCAAAACAACGTCGGACATGTGGTGTTCTCGTAAGCTGCTTACTTATGCACGTCCACCCACAAGCAGGGGCGAATAGCGTTACTCGCTGCGCGGAAGTGCAATCTGGATGGATTTCCCCCTGTGAGCCCGCAATTATAGATCGCTCATGTTTTTTGTGGAGCAACGATCAGTGAAGATTTGCGACCCTCCCCAGGGTTGCCGCAAAAGATTGATGATTCTGCGGATTGGGACACCTGGAAAGTTCTGGGGGCGGTGAGGTGAGGTTGGGAGCGGGTGGCGGGGTTGTTCGGTTGGGAATTGGTGGGTGCAGCCCCTCCCCGAAGGCTCGTTCCTCGCGGGGGGAGGGTAAGCCAGTGCGGGCGGCAGCATGGAGTGAGGTCGCGCCGTACGCCTGCCGGCTGACGG
>DNPC01000280.1 GCA_003501565.1 Planctomycetaceae bacterium
GCCAGCAGCAGACAGGGCCTCTGCGATTCTTGGCAACTTCTTGAGATCAGACTTGAACCGTTGTTCATCGGCACGAAACTCGACGCTCAACCCAGCAGCTCCCCAGACTAAGCCGTACTCATCGAGAGAAGCACCAAACTCTTTGGCCTCCGCAGGACCTAAACCGGCCAGGAAGCCTCCCTGTGGCTCAACCGACTCGAACGCATACTTGGCCGCCAACCGCACGGCCTCTCGTTGGTCAACTCCCACACCTATCCGCCCCGGACAAAGGTCAATCGTGAATTTCCGGGGACTGCTACCGGCGTTTGCGAGTCGGCTGAAAAGGGCAAGAGAGGTCGCCGCAGCAATTGCGGATCGACGGGTAAGTTGACGTGTCATGAGAAGCCTCGCTATGAGATTTAATGGATAGCACTTCATTCAGTGTATCGTCAAAACTCATAGCCGTTCAGCTTGCACGCCAATCGACTCACTTACTGGTTCCTAGGCTACGTCGAGCACCCCGTCCTCGACAATCATCTCAACCGCGGGTGCTGAATTCGTTGAGTCAACCGTATTCCCAGCTACGTGTGATCCTTTTCGAGCTAGCTCACCACGCAACACTTTGACGTGTTTTGGAGCCACCACTCCCAAGGTGACTCGGTTGCCCTTTACGCGGACAACTTCAATCGTAATTTGGTCGCCCACTACCAGCTTTTCACCAACTTTACGGCTCAATACCAACATCTCTGATCCTCCATGAATTTCCCTTTTGTCGCCTGCTGCACGTAGGCAACTTTGATATATCATTTATCAGCGACGCCGTGACAACTTTGGTCAAATCGCTGACTTTTCTTCAAAAAAGAAGCCCAACCTAGGGCAGGATTGGACGCAGGTACCGCCAAGCCACGTAGCCAGTTTCACTTGGGGACTGGCCAAGGCAATCTAGGGAAAATCGCAGCGTTTGCCTGGGATCGAATGTGGTACAATCGTGCACTGCCAGACGATGAATCGGAACTGAGTTCGTACCAGACGAGCCTCATCGGCTGAGTGCCTTTTGGCGAGAATCCTGGGTAACGCTACGCCGAATTCCATCAGAGAGGTAAATGCAGATGGCAGATTTATGGAATTCGGCGTTCGGCTGGCTGGGCAACTTCTCAGTCTCCTTCGAATACCACTGGGCGCTGTTGCTGCTAGTTGCCATCCCAGTTCTTTGGTTGACCAGCTACCAGAGTATGGCCAGCCTGGGGCCTGGACGAAGGCTGGGTGCACTCCTGCTTCGATCGCTATTGCTCTTGCTGATCATCTGCGCAGTAGCAGGCCTACAATGGGTCTGGAGTAGCAACAAGCTGACTGTCATCTATCTCCTGGATCAAAGCGACAGTATCCCGCGTGCAAAACGCGAGGTAATGCTCGAGTATGCGATTAAGAACGTCGAAAAACACCGGGACGCGACGCGCAAAGACCGTTCCGGGCTGATCGTCTTCGGACGCGAAGCTGCGATCGAGTTTCCGCCATACGACGAAAACCTGCCCGTTGTACGAGGCGTAGAGAGCTACTTTGGGCCGACCGATGCGACGAACCTCGAATCCGCCCTCAAGCTAGCTCAGGCCGCATTTCCGGAAGATTCAGCTCGCCGTGTAGTGATTGTAACCGATGGTGTGGAAACCTTAGGAAATGCGGGAGCAGTGGCACAACAGATGAGTGAGTCGGGGATCGGCATTGATGTCGTACCGATCAAAATATCCTCCGGGAGCGAAGTCTTAGTCGAGAAAGTTGACGTCCCAACAGATATTCGGCGAGGTCAGCCTTTTGAAACCCGGGTTGTCGTGAGCAAGTACGACGAACCCGGCGCGGATTCTGGTCCAGTCAGTGGGCGTCTACGTTTAATTCGCTCCGTGGGTGCCAGCGAGCAGAAGGTCACTGAAAAGGATGGCGTAATTCTGGACAAAGACGTCAATGTCTTTTCCTTCACCGACCAACTCGATGTACCAGCTGGCTACATGTATCGCGCCGAGTTCATCCCAGAGGCGGGCCGCGACACGCTGAAGCAGAATAACCGGGCCGACGCCTACACATTCGTGCGTGGCAAGGGGCGGGTACTGATGATCGTCGATTGGACGGATCCTGAGGCGTATCAGCTACTTGAGCAAAGCCTCCAGCGTTCCGACATCGAAGTCACTGTCCAGTCGAGCAACGAATTGTTCACCTCGCTTGGAGAACTCCAAGCATATGACTGTGTAATTCTGGCGGGAGTTGCCCGCAGTAGTGGCGACAGTGCAGATTCGATCTCGAACTTCTCAGACGAACAACTGGAAATGCTGCAACGCAATACGCAGCAATTCGGCGCTGGCCTGATAATGGTTGGCGGAGAAAGGGCCTTCGGGGCCGGTGGCTGGACGAACACCGTTATTGAAGAAGCGATGCCAGTCGATTTTCAAATCAAGAACACGAAAATTGAAGCGGTCGGCGCCCTGGCGATGATACTTCACGCATCGGAAATTGCGCGTGGCAACTACTGGCAAAAGAAGATTGGGCAAGCCGCACTCGAGGTCCTTGGGCCCATGGACTACTGCGGTGTCGTAACCTACGACCAGCAAACCGGCGTCGACAAATGGCTGTGGGGTGGCTCGACAGGCATGGTCCGAGTCCAGAACAACCGTCAGATCATGATCAGCCGCATGCGGGCAATGACACCCGGGGACATGCCCGCCTTCCAACCATCCATGCAACTCGCCCTGCGTTCGTTAAAAGCGACGCGAGCGTCCCTTAAACACATGATTATCATCAGCGATGGTGACCCGACGCCGCCAGCAGGCGGGGTGTTAAGTCAATTTGCGTCGATGGGTGTCAAGATTTCGACGGTAGCGGTAGGTGCTCACGGACAGGTCGGCCACGCTACGCTAAAGAACATTTCCAACACAACTGGCGGAACCTATTACGAAGCCAAGAACCCGACGGCGCTACCGAAGATCTTCCAGCGTGAAGCGATGCGAGTTTCTAAGCCGTTGGTCTATGAGCCTGAAGGCGGTGTTTCGCCGGCGATCGTGTTTCCCCATGAAGTAGTCCAAGGCCTAAGCCGCGACCTACCACCGCTGAGCGGCTATGTGCTGACAACCGTGAAGAACAGTCCGCTGGTTGAGGTGCCGATACGGGCGAACAAACCCACTCAAACCGAAAACCAGACGATCCTGGCGACTTGGCAATACGGACTCGGACGCACTGCCGTGTTCACTTCCGATGCTGGTCGACTCTGGGCGTCACAGTGGACCGCCTGGGATGGTTATGATCAGTTTTTCGCACAGCTGGTCCGATGGGCTATGCGCCCGTCAAAGTCGGATGCCAAGTTCTCGATTGCGACCAACGTCGAGGATGGACAGGTGAAAGTTGTCGTCAACGCTCTCACGCAGGACGATAGCTTCTTGAACTTTCTGGACATGCAAGCCGTGGCTGTGGGACCTGATCTGAAGCCTTTACCACTAGTCATGCGACAAGTCGCACCGGGACGCTACGTCGGCTCCTTTGCCTCCGAAGGCGCGGGTGCATACTTGGTGAACGTTTTACCTGGCGCCGGTATGGCGCCAATCACGGCCGGAGCGAGCGTACCGTTTTCTGACGAGTACCGGATCCAGCAAACCAATTACACCATGCTCGAACAACTAGCCTCACTCGAGCCCGATGGTGGGAGGGCAGGCGTCATCACAGATCCACTCGAGGCCGAGAGCTTGCCAAACGTCCTCGAAAGTGATGCCTATCGGGGTGGTTTGGAAAACGCTATGAGTATGCAAGACATATGGCACTGGTGTGTGTTGTTGGGTGCAATCTGTTTGCTGGGTGATGTTTTCGTGCGGCGTGTTGCTGTCGACTATCTCTACCCGCTCAAGAAAGCTGCTGCCTACCTGCGGCCGCACGAACGTGCAGCAGATCAGAGTCGCCAAGAGAGCCTGCAGCGCTTGCGAAATCGCAAGAGCGAGGTTTCCGGCGAGATGGAATCGGCTCGAGCATCAGCTCGATTTGAGGCCGACCCAAATGCATCGTCGACCGAGATCGATGAACTAAACACAACGAAGCAGACTACAAAGGCCGGCGGCGGCAAGT
>DNPC01000282.1 GCA_003501565.1 Planctomycetaceae bacterium
GGAGAGGTGTGATTGGAGCGAATTCGACGTTGTGTTTATAATGAGAGGCACGAATCGGATTTCTTGTCCATGGCCTAGCGGACGCGGACAGGTCAAATCTTCTTCGCCCCGCCTTTTTTCCCCCCCCAACCTGATTTGAGACGATTCCCGTGTCGCCTTATTATCCGGTTTCTACCGCGTCATTGCGGAACAGTGAGATGTCGAAAATTAAGAATGCTTGGTGCGCACTCTTTGGAGCAGCCCTTTGTTGCTTGGCCTCTAGTACGCTGGCCGAGGACGAAGTCCAGCTTCGAGCGAGAGGTGAATTGCTGTATGCCCAGCAGTGCGCCGACTGCCACGGTGCCGCCGGTCAAGGCGTCGAGAGTGCGTACGAGTCTCCGCTGGTGGGAGACGATTCAATTGGGCAACTTTCCCAAATCATTGCGGAAACGATGCCTGAAGGCGAACCAGAACTTTGCGAGGGAACAGATGCGAACGCTGTCGCGGCGTACATCCATCACGCTTTCTACAGCGAAGCTGCTCGTGTTCGAAACCGACCTCCACGATTCACACTCGACCGCCTCACCGCGGAACAGCTCCGCCAAAGTCTTGCGGATCTGTACAGAAGCTTTAACCCACGCCCCCTAGAGTTGTCCGGCCAGCACGGCCTTGCAGCCGAATACTATGATGGCGATCGAAAACGCACGAAAAAAATCGAAAGGATCGACCCACAACTCGATTTCGATTTTGGCAAAGAAAGCCCTGGTGAGGGTATTAAGGCGGAAGCTTTCACAATCTACTGGCAGGGCGGTTTGCAAGTTCCGCAGAGCGGGAAGTACGAAATTGTCGTCAACAGCACATGTTCTTTCACAATGGATTTCGGTGCGCGGAATCGGGAGTTAATCAACAACCACGTCCAGTCGGGTGACAAGACTGAGTTCCGGCGAACACTTCATCTTACCGGTGGTCGTGTTTACCCGCTCCGTATCGAATTCCAGCAGCGCAAGCGGAAAACAGAACTACCGCCAGCCAGGATCTCGATGAGTTGGGTTCCGCCTGGCGGCGTCGAACAGACGATTCCAATCGAAAACTTGGTGCCCGATCGTGTCCCCGATACTTTCAGCTTGCAGACCGAATTACCAGCGGACGATCGCAGCTACGGTTTCGAACGTGGCGTGACCGTTAGTCGTGCGTGGGACGAATCGACTACCAATGCAGCCCTGGAATTTGCCGACGCAGCCTTTGCAGAACTTTGGCCCGTGTATCAACGTCGGAACCGCAAGGAAGCTAACGACCAACGGCAGATCCTAAAGGGTTTCCTAGGCAGTTTGTTGCGTACTGCGATGCGTGGTGATTGGCGTCCGGATGATCAGACTCGTTTCGTTGGCGCCCAGGTAGATGCGGAACCCGATGACCGTGAGGCCATTAAGCGGGTACTTCTGCTCGGACTAAAATCCCCACGATTCCTTTACCCCGAATTGCCGCGGAACGTCAGTGAGTCACAACGAGCTGCCAACACGCTCAAGTTAGTCCTGCATGACTCGATCCCGGTAGAAGACTGGCTTCAAAAGACGATTGAGAAAGGGACGCTTACCACTGAATCGCAGATTCGTAACGTAGCCCAGCGTCTGGTATCCGAGTATCGCACGCGTGGCAAGTCGCTGGACATGATTCACCAATGGTTGAACCTGGATCACATTGGTCAAATCACAAAAGACTCCGAAAAGTTCCCTGGATTCGACCAAGCGCTTCAGCATGATATGCAACGCTCACTTGATGCTCTGGTCGAACACATTATCTGGGACCTTCGCGATTACCGTCAGTTATTCGTGGCGGACTGGAGCTTTACTACCGAGCGTATGCACGCTGTGCTTGGGCCCGCCTGGAAACCCACATCAGTAGAGGCTAAAGACGCTATTAGCCTGAGCCGCACCGACACTGATCCCCGGCGACGCGGAGTTTTAACGCATCCACTCCTGCTCAGTGGACTAGCTTACTTCGACGCTTCCTCACCGATTCACCGAGGCGTTTTCTTAATTCGTCATGTCTTGGGAAGAACCCTTCGCCCTCCCAACGATGCTTTCACTCCGCTTAGCCCCGATCTTCATCCGGATTTGACGACACGAGAACGTGTGGCGCTTCAAACCAGCCCTGATGCATGCCAGGTTTGCCATAGCAAAATCAACGCGCTAGGATTTTCGTTGGAGCATTTTGACGCAATCGGCCGTTTCCGTGAACAAGAATTAGAACGTCCAATTAACGCCAGCGCTGCCTACACTACGCTCAGCGGCGACACGGTACAGTTCACCGACCATGCCGACCTGGCAGAATTCTTGGCCGCTAGCGACGATGCCCACCAAGCATTCGTTCGGAGAGCATTTCAGTACTTCGTGAAACAACCACCGGCCGCATTTGGGGCCGAAACCTTGGATGATTTGGTAATTCGCTTCAAGCAGAACGGGTTCGATGTTCCCATGCTCATTGAAGATATCGCGGTCGTAGCGGCGACGCGCTCGCGCGACCAGAAAATCGCCGCAGAACTGCCAATAGGCACAAGCACGGCCGCGAAATAGGGTTGGCGCATCCCCCGTTGGACCAAATGGAAATGGCCTACAAAAGCCGATATAATATTACACCAGCGGATGTTCCACCGAACCAGGCTACAATCCCACCCACCATAAGAATGCCGCACCCCACCTTTTGCGGAGAAATTACGATGACCATATCAAACGATAGACGACAGTTCCTAAAGCGTGCTGGCCTTAGCGCAGCAGCACTGAATTTAGTCGGCGGCCTTCCAAGTTTTTCGCTCGGGAATTCGCCAAAACGCAAGCAACGTCTCGTTTTTGTCTTTAGTCCAAACGGCGTCATCCCCAAACATTTCTGGCCTGACAATCCAGGCTCAGGCCTCGAGCTCAAACGCATCCTGCAGCCGCTGGCCGACATCAAGTCGCAAGTCATCACCATGCACGGCTTGTGCAATCGTATCCAAGGCGACGGTGACGGCCACATGCGAGGTATCGGTTGCCTACTCACGGGTATCGAGTTGTTTCCTGGCGATATTCAGGGCGGCAGCGATACGCCCGCGGGCTGGTCGATGGGAATCTCCGTCGATCAATACTTGAAGAACAAACTGCAGGCCGACGCAGCAACACGAACACGTTTCGGTTCGCTCGAGATGGGCGTGCTCGTTCCCGATCGTGCGGATACGTGGACGCGGATGTCCTACGCGGGTGCGAACCAGCCAGTCGCACCGATCGACAACCCTTACCAAATGTTCGAAAAGCTCTACGGACAAACAAAAAACAAAGAGCTACTCGCCAGTGTTCTTGATGATCTGTTGGCAGACTTCAAGAAAGTCGAACGAATGGTTAGTCAAGAAGACCGACATTTGTTGCGAGAACACATGGAGATGATGCGCGGAATCGAAAACGATCTGCAAATGGAATTGGCCGCTAAAGTGAAAAGCGATTCCGTTGGACATGCAACGCCGAACTTACCACCGAATGTCGATGAAGAGAATGATAACATTCCCTTGATCACTCGCATGCAAATGGACATGCTGGTCAATAGTTTCGTCGCCGATTTCGCTCGGATCGCTACTTTCCAGATAACCAACAGTGTTGGCCAACCGAAAATGCGTTGGCTGGGAATCGATGAAGGGCACCATACGCTCAGCCACGAACCCGACTCCAACGAAGATGCATACGAGAAATTGATACGCATCAACACTTGGTATTGTGAACAGGTTGCCTACCTGGCTAAACGCCTGGACGCTATTCCTGAGCCAGGTGGTGAAGGATCGATGCTCGACAACACGACGATCGTTTGGACCAATGAATTGGGTAAGGGCAACTCGCACACGCGAGACAACATCCCATTCGTCATGGTCGGAGGCGGCCTAGGTTTTGAGCGTCAGAAAGCACACGATTTTGGCAAGGCATACCATAACCGTCTGCTGATGAGTATTTGCCAGGCGATGGGTCACGAAGTCGATTCCTTCGGCAACCCAGATTTCTGTGGTGACGGTGTTCTAACTGGCATCGCTTAACAGGTGGAGTTGCGCACAGCACTCGCCCTGTTGTTTGACCTGCCTTAGACGAGCCGAACGCGTCGTTCTGAGTGAATGGCGCGAGCCTCCCCAGGCGTCCGGGCGTAAGCGCTGGAAGATTGTCTCGAGCTCTTGTGCCGTAAACTGCTGCTGGCAGGTCCTTAAGGTTAATTGAACGACCCGCCAGACCGGCTCTTGCTAGCATTCACCACATCCGAATCGCCCAGTTGCACTTTTCGTTCCAACATGGCATTGCGGCAGAGCGGTGCTAGCGATAACCTGGACGGGCGCAAGCTTGGGAAGTCAGGCTAGCTGTGGCACCTAGGTGTTCTGCGTTCATACCTAAGCACCTATGTTTTTGAGTCTACACATTTCAAGACTACGTTTTTAGAGTCCTTTGCCCTTAGGGACTCTGTGCATTAGATCCAAAAGCGTAATGCCTGTTTGCTCGCCCTGAGCTACATTTGCACACCATTTTCACGTCGCTGAGAGGAGTTCAGCAATGTACGTTGCTGTTTCAACGGATTGTCTTCCTGAACTTGAGATGCCCGAAGTCGTCGAGGCTTTCGTAGATCTTGAGTTCACGACTGTCGAATTGGCGTTGCGCGAGAATGGAAGCGTCTTGGCACCAAGCCGGATTGACGAGAATTTCGACAAAGCGATAGCACTTGCCCGCCGTAGCCATCGGTTAGAAGTTTGCAGTTACGACGTGCATATCGATGCCACCGGCGAAGAATTCTACGAACAGTTTTCAGCAATTTGTCGATTGGGAAAAGCAACCAAAGTAGTAACGCTGACCATTCCGTCGGGCGTTTTGGGTACGCCCTTCAACGAAGAAGTGGAGAGGCTGCAGCGATTGGTTGAGCTGGCCGAAACCGAAGGTGTTCGTGTCGCTATGAAGAGCCAGATCGGCCGACTGAGCGAGGACCCTGAGACGGTAAAAGTTCTTTGCGATAACGTGAAAGGGCTGGGACTGACGTTGGACCCAAGTCACTACTTGTGTGGTCCCAATCCCAACAAGAGTATCGACAAGATCATGGAGTATGTCTTCCACGTGCACTTGCGTGATTCGAAGAAAGACCAGCTCCAAGTCCGCTTGGGACAGGGCGAAGTTGATTTCGGGCGAATACTCACACTCCTTTCCCGTATTGGCTACAACCAGGCTCTCTCGATTCAAGCGGCTCCAATGCAGGAGTTCGATCAACGGAGTGAGCTTCGCAAATTCCGCCTCCTACTCGAAACACTGATTTAGAACCTATCCGAAAACC
>DNPC01000016.1 GCA_003501565.1 Planctomycetaceae bacterium
AGTGTCCAGTACTACAGTTTGCGGCAACTAGGCGAGCCCCTTTCGGTTCTCTTGTCGACAGTGGCCGCGGCGGGAAATAAAACCGATGTTGCGAAACGTTCTTTCAAAGCTGCTGGTGAACACTTGCCTGAAGTCCCCCTTACGCACTCGTCGGCCGCTCGTAGTCTTGACGAGCTGCGGCGAGTGCTGGATGTTCTTGCAACGGTCAATGCGAAGCACCGAGGTAGAATCGTGGATGCATGTGCCGCGGCGATTTGCTCTGACGACCATGTTACATGGCAGGAGGCAGAGCTCCTGCGTGGTGTTTCTGACTTGCTTGACTGTCCGATGCCTCCTCTATTGGTCAGTGATCAGGCGGCCGAGTGAATGCCAGATCCCGAGTCTGGCACGTGAACCTCTGGCTGGGATCTCACTGAACTGCAACCTCGCAAAATCCACAAAGAACCGTACGATTAGCCCACTATGGCGAAACTGTATTTCTATTACTCTTCGATGAACGCCGGGAAGTCAACGACGCTGTTGCAGTCCAGCTACAACTACCACGAACGCGGCATGCAGACGATCATCTTGCAGCCGGAAATTGACTCGCGTTTCGGTTCGGGAACAGTTGCGTCTCGAATCGGTATCAAATCCGAGGCTACCACTTTTACAACGGCTGACAATCTGCTGTCGATCGCTAAACGTCTGCATGCCGAGAATCCGTTCCATTGTGTTCTGGTCGACGAAGCACAATTCTTAACACGCCCGCAGGTCCGGCAGCTGAGTGATGTGTGCGACGATATGGACATTCCAGTCTTGGCGTATGGCTTGCGCACTGACTTTCAAGGAAACTTGTTCGAAGGCAGCCAAGAGCTGTTGGCTTGGGCAGACACGCTGACGGAGATCAAGACGATTTGCCATTGCGGTCGAAAAGCGACCATGGTCCTGCGTTTGGATGCCAGCGGTGTACCGATCAAGGACGGTCAACAAGTACAGATTGGTGGCAACGATCGTTACATGTCGGTGTGTCGAAAACACTTTAAGCAAGGCATGGCTACTCGGCGCGACGACGAACTGCCACTGCTTGATCCACCGGACGACTAGTAGCCGGACAACACTATCAGAGTCTTGCCACTCTTTATGATATCGGTCTTATTTCCGGCCGTCTTGCAGCATCCACAAACCCGCCAAGATGGTCATCAGCGGCACACACCCGGCGGGCCCTTGGTTCGGACGTTTACTTCTTGCCTTTGAGCTCAATCGTCCCGATATCGACCGGCGTGCCCGAGGCAACGGTTACCGAATGTTCGCTCTTGTCTGGTTTGGAATACTTTCCACGCAGTTGGTCATCGCCAAACTGCATGCTGACAGGA
Source organism: Planctomycetaceae bacterium (assembly GCA_003501565.1). Lineage (GTDB taxonomy): Bacteria > Planctomycetota > Planctomycetia > Pirellulales > Pirellulaceae > Aureliella. Next base: position 1,353 of record DNPC01000016.1, read on the forward strand.
TTGAGTTTCAGCCATTCAAACGTCAACGTGTATTCGCCGACTGGAGCTCCATCATTCAATTCGTAGGTCGAAGCTGTGAATTTGCCCTCTGCGTCTGAAATAGCTTTCGTTTCAGTTGTTTGATCCGTATCGACACCTTCTTTCGGATGAAACTTGATGTGGATGCCTTCTGCCGGTTCGCCATCAACGTGAATGACGCCGGTTACGGGGATGGTTTCTTTCCAATCAGGGTTCCGCGACGAACACCCATTGAGTGTCACAAACAGCAGTGTGACGAAAAACAGTTTTCGAAGGGGCATCGATGCCTCTAAAGTTCGAGTTGAGAACCTAGTATGTACAGCAGGGCCGGTGGTAGCTGGCACTTATCCTATCAGCCACGACAGCAACTAGTTTGCTTTTGACTTAGCCTTGCTTACGACTTAGCTTTGCTTCGACGGTGGCGTGCCAGCCCTGAGCGCTGGCGCCGAAATACCCAGGGGAGATTGGGCGAGGAATAGTATGTGACCGTAGATCACTGTGGAAACGTAAAGGTCTCGCCTTTTTCGCGGGTGATCAGCGCGGCGATAACAAATGCATCAGTCGAGGCACTCACGAATTGGACCGAGCCATCTCCCATACCGAAGTGGATTCCGCCGGTGTGGAAACTATGTAAGCTTCGGCCGCGGATGTTGCTGCAATTGATTGCACACGGGCCCTCTTGGAGATACGCTGCTGGGTTGGCTGGATCGTAGCCGTTTGGAAACAGGCCGCCGGAAAGCCAGTTTTCGCCATTCAGTAAATCGCCCCAGCCACCACCGTTGGTGGACACAAGCAGGCCCGTCAGTGCCGCCGCGGGTGCTGTTCCGACGTAGATCCGTGGTCCACCGGTTCGTTCGGCGATTAAACACGTGTTGCTGGTTCCGTCGACCATCGCCCCGATCTTTCCGTTGCGATTGTCACCAAACACTCCTTGTACCGGTAACGCACCATGCCGGCTGCCTCCAGGGCTGCCCGAATAGGCAATCCTGGCAAATGCGCCTCGCACGCCGGTTGTAGAAATGTAGTCAGAACCGGCCGCGTTCCATGTCACCGGTAGTCCAGCGCCGCTAGCGTCACCTTCATAGATTTCGGTGATTCCCCACGGACTGGATGGACATTTGAAGAAACTAAGGGGCTGTTGGATGAGCTGAACATTGGCTTGAGCGATCGGGCCCAGCTCGTTCAGTGCTGGGAATCTCTGGTCAAACTGGTTGTACAGGTTGGTTTGCTCGAGAAACGGTAAGATCGAAATCCCCCAAGACCTTCCGTTGGCTGCCGGAATGTTAGTGCCACCGGGAATATCGAGCCACCAAGCCAGTGGAAACGTCTTGTAGGCGCTTTCGTAATTGTGCATCGCCAGTGAGATCTGTTTCACGTTGTTTGAACACTGCATTCGTCTCGCAGCTTCGCGTGCTGCCTGGACTGCTGGCAGCAGCAAGCCAACCAAGATGCCAATGATCGCAATAACGACAAGTAACTCGACAAGCGTAAATGCTGGGCGTTGGGTGTTTTGCCGGCGCGGACATGACGATGAGTGGGCGACGCGCTCGTGACGATGAGACTGGCTGTATCGATGCATGGAATGTATCTACTGCTTGGAGTGTAAACGACCAAAACCAACCCGGATCAGTGTAGCGATTTCGTGCAGGGCAATGCAAATTGTCGAGCTGGATTTACCAGATTTTCATGCGAGCTGCGTCGAAGTCGCTCAACTGTCGTAGTTTCCCCATTTACGAGCAAGCGATTCAGCTAGGTCCAAGAGGCGATGCCGTGAACTTTGTTCGCGAAAACCCAACCGGAAATCCGGCTGATCGGTGTGCTAGCACACAAGCGAGTTGCAAGCTAATCCCGCAAGTCGTTTATTCGTCAAACTCAGCGAGGATCGCCGAATACACGCTTCGAGCACGCTCGTAGGCAGCTCGAGCTTCAGTTTGCTCCTCGGCCCGAATCGATGGCGATTTTCTTGACCAGCAAACTTCTACCGCGTCGCGACACCACTGGGCGCTTCGGCGGTTTGCTCGAATCGGTTTGCCGCCAACATGTACAAAGATCGGATTGGTGTGGACCGACGGTAAGATTCGCACGGCGATCCAAGACGACTGGTCAATTTCGGTTCTCCAGTTCAACTGTTTGGGTAAGCCGTCTGCGGTTATGAATTGTCGCTCGACCATCTCGCCATTGACCACCAATTCAACAGGCACCTCGCGCGAATCGTCCTTTCTGGCCCGTTCCAAGTGCCAGTAGGGTTTTTCGTCCAATCGACGACCCGCGATTGCCTTCCCCGACGCAGTTTGCTGATCATCAAGCAGGGCTGCAATCTTGCACTTGATATCCACGGTTTTGCCAGCCTCCAAGTCGAGTTGACTGGCGGGTGAGTCGATGGACCGGCGGTGTCCAACTTGAAGACCGTCCACAGAAAACTCGAGAACATGGCTCATTCCATCGCTCACGTAGCTACGTCCGTCTCGCAGGCCTTGTACCCAATCACTGTATTTGAGGTTAGATGCATCGGTCAGTTCGGGGACTTGGACGTAGCTACGCCCAAGACCAACGCGTTCGCCGTAGATGCACGGGAAGTCCGTTTCGCCGCTGATTCGGGAGCGGAAACCACAGTTGAGTGTGTGATACCAGATGTTCATCTCCCAGATGACGGGAGTATCCACTGCGCTGATAAAATCACAAACGTCAAGTGCGGTGGCGACAATGAACTCGTTTGCGCCAATTCCGTCAAATGGTGGCATTGCATAGTCTGGCAATTTGTCTGCGGCCCGCCCGCTGCCACGGCCGCCACCCCAAGTATTCGGCAATGCCCCGCGCGAGCCATCCGGTTTGTAGTCCGGCAAGGCAAGCCCCCAACCGCTGTGACTGTAGCCGACCACGCCACCTTGTTCTTTACCCCATTTGAGTACGGGGACGGTCCAACTGGGCCACTGCTCGATGGATTTTGTGCCTGGATAGTCGTCCTCAGAGAGATTCAATAGGCAAAGGTGTCCGGCGTGCGACGAAGGAAAGCCACTCACCTCAACGTCGTAACGCATCAAGTTGCCAGGCTCAGACAGTGACGAAACATCCCCGTCGAAGAACTGCTTTTGGAAATACCAGCAAGGTCCCCAGCTGAGCACACAGCCGACGTTCAGATCCTCACCGATCAGATGTCGCATCATGTCTTTGGGGGTAACGCCTTGAGTCGGATTTTCGTAGTGTGAGCACCCCGCTGCATGGACGTGATGATCGCCCGAAAACCATCCGTGCTTCGCCATGTGTATCCAGCGTTTGAGAGGAATCGCCAATTCAGGCTGCGAGTCGGCCGAGACGGACAGTGCAAGCTTGGCTGGCTCGTATTCGGGTCCACGCACAGCAGTTATCGTGTAACGGCCGGGCGCCAGAGAAACCGTTTCGCCATCTGCACGATAGATCTGCTGGTGAAAAAAGAAATCCGGTGCAAGCCTGCGAGAAGGATTTGGGTACACGCGACCTTGTGAGTCACGGATCAATAGACTGCAAGTCGTGGGAGAGCCGTCGATGTCTTTGATTGCCAACCTGACTTGCACACTTGGTCGACATTCGAACAAGATGGGGAGTTCGCTACGGAACCCAAGATCCTGCGTGCCTTGCCCGACGTGCATCGCTAGTGTTGCCTCCCGCTGGCCGGAATCGCGACTATACAGCTGGATGATTCGGTATTCGACCGCCAGCCCGCTAAGTGAAGCGGTGAGTGGTTGGCTATTGTAATGAGCGATGTCGATCCAACGTCGGCGTGCGTCGGTGGGTGTAATGTCGATTGTCGGCTT
>DNPC01000104.1 GCA_003501565.1 Planctomycetaceae bacterium
GCTACCGACGTCGTTGGCCGGGGTATCGATGTGTCGACCGTTTCGCACATTATCAATTACGATATACCGCTGGATTGCGATGACTATGTTCACCGCGTTGGTAGAACGGGGCGGATGGGGCGCGATGGAATTGCGTTCACGTTTGTTACTCCCGACGAAGGGCAGCAGCTCACTGCCATTGAATTGAACATAAACAAGCTTCTAAAACGCGATGGGTTCGAATCATCCGAACCGGTAAAGGAGAAGCGCGAGTCCGTAGAAGCGGAGGTTGCAGAAGTAGCTCCCAAACGGAAGCGGCTTTTCCCAATCAAGCGAAAGGCCTCACAGCGCCTTAAACGCGTTGGTGCTCGAAACGGGTAAGCGTCCGGCGGATATTGAGTTCGTGCCGGAAGTGTCACGCCAATCTGCGGCCGCTTTCATACGACGCCGGCGAATTACAGGCGTCCGCAGCGAGGCCTGGTAGTTGATCGGATAGACCACATTGCGATCGTCGTCGACTACCGAGGCCTCTAGTTGTTTTGCGCCGGTCGGCGCAATGAAAAGAAACGCGTTTATTGCAGGTTGAACTGGATTGGCCCGAATCGGCGAAGCTCGAATGCCGGTTGTGTGGTCGCGATTCTGCGAGAAGTAAAGAACACTGTTTTCATGGGCTTTGGCAATGCCGGATGACAATATATTTCGTGGCTGTATTCCAGCGTTGATGACACCCTGTCAAAGTTCAACCGACGGAGTCTCGTCGATTGACTACGACGCGCTTGTCGACACGGCAAAGCAGCTGATCGAAGCAGGGATGAGAGCCGTCGTCTACTGTGGTTCGATGGGGGATTGGCCGCTCTTGACCGACGCCCAGCGTCAAGAGGGTGTAAAGAGGCTTGTCGACGCATCGATTCCAGTTGTTGTGGGGACTGGTGCTCAAAACCCACAAATCGCCGCTGAGCATGCTGCACACGCATCTCGCGTCGGGGCTGCAGGTCTGATGGTCATACCGCGAGTGCTTTCGCGTGGAACATCGGCTGCCGCCCAGTTTGAGCATTTTTCCGATGTCTTGTCAGCTGCAGCAGAACTACCTGCGGTAATTTACAACAGCCCGTACTACGGTTTCGAAACCAAGGCAGATCTGTTCTTCCGATTGCGAGACACGCACTCAAATCTGGTCGGCTTCAAGGAATTTGGCGGTGCTGATTCGTTGAGTTACGCTGCTGAGCACATCACCGGTCGCGACCAAGATTTGACGTTGATGGTCGGGGTCGATACGCAAGTCGTGCACGGCTATTTGCGGTGTGGCGCAGCAGGCGCCATAACCGGCGTCGGCAACGCACTTCCCAAGGAAATTCTCAAACTGATCGAATTGTGTAGTGAGGCGCAGGCGGGAGACCATTCCTCGCGTGTGCTCGCCGAGGAGCTTGATAGGGCGTTGGCGGTCCTGGCCAAGTTTGACGAAGGCCCTGATTTGGTTCTGTACTACAAACGTCTGATGGTGCTCGAAGGAAATGAAGCCTACTCTCGGCAGTTCCGCTCTGCGGATCGATTGAGCCCGAGCCAGCAGGAGCACCTAGACTTCCACCATGCCCAGTTTCGCGCTTGGTGGCAAAGCTGGCCGGGTGCCGCATAGGACTGCTTAGCCAAGTCGGCGCTGGGTTGCGTTTGCAATTCTGTTTCGCAGCATCATTTCTTGGGCGTGCTAAGTACAGCCCATCAATAGGAATGTGTACACAAGTACCTCTCTAGCGTTGCATTCTCGTTCGGTTGCTCAGGCATGTCGTCCAATAGCCACACTCAACGTACTTCCGCCCATCATGAGTGGTTGAGGATTCCCTTCCTGGACACGCATACTGGCGGTGAACCTACTCGCGTCCTGTATGATTTGCCAAGTTGTGTGTCGGGGAACTGTCACGAGCTATTCGGCAAACTCCAAGAACACTGGGATTGTTTGCGAGCTGGTGCGCTTCAGGAGCCCAGAGGCAACGATGTGATCGTAGGTGGGTTCTACACACGCGAGATGAGTCAGGCGGGCGTGGCTCCTGCGGGTGCTGTGTCTCCGTGCGGCGGCGTTGTTTTCGCGAACAATGTCGGCTATTTGGGAATGTGTGGACATGGCACAATTGGCTTGGCGATCGCGCTTCGCCATTTGGGCCGGCTTGCTGATGGCGCATACTGCTTAGAGACCGTCGTGGGGGATGTAGCGCTGGAGCTAGCCGGTGAGCGAGTAACTGTCGAAAACGTGAATAGTTATCGGTATCGAGCCGGTGTTGAGATCGAACCAAGGCCGGGAGTGAAGCTGGTTGGGGATATTGCTTGGGGGGGGAACTGGTTCTTTATCGCGCAACAGACCCTTGTTCCGCTCAGGCTAGAGAATCATCACGAGCTAACGCAGCTTGCACAACAGACAAAGCGAGCGATTGTGAAGGCAGGAATCACTGGGGACCAGGGAGCAGAGATCGACCATATTGAGTTTTATGGTGACCCATCCAGCGCTGATGTAGCGGATGGCAAGAATTTCGTGTTGTGCCCCGGGAACCAATTCGACCGCTCACCATGTGGGACGGGCACGAGCGCAAAGCTGGCTTGCTTGGCAGCCGAGGGCAAGCTGCAGCCGGGTGCTGTTTTCCGACAGGAGGGAATCGTTGGTAGTGTATTCGAAGGAACCTACAAAACTGTGCGAGAATCCCAGCCAGGAACGCGTACAGCCGCCGGACCGATGATCCAACCGTCAATCTCGTCGAAGGCATATGTAACGGCTGAAGGGACGTTGTACTTTGATCCGAACGATCCGATGCGATTGGGGGTTCACCGATGAGCGAGGCCAGCAGTGGGACACGTGTCCTGGTTGTAGGCGGAGGTATTATTGGGCTGAGTTGCGCGTGGTATTTACGCCGGACGGGGTTTGACGTCACGCTCATCGACCGCAATAAAATCGGAGCCGCATGCTCGCACGGAAATTGTGGATTAGTTTGCCCAAGTCATGTTCTTCCGCTTACTGAGCCGGGCGCTTTCCGCGAGGCTCTAAAGAGTTTGCTTGATCGTAAGGCCGCCTTCAAACTGCGGCTGCGTCCGGATCCAGCACTCCTCTCGTGGATGTGGAAATTCTCTACGCGTTGCAACACAAAGAGCATGCTGGCTGCCGCTCAGCCAATATCTGCACTTCTTGGCAGTGCGATGGATGAGTACGAAACGTGGGTGGGTGATGAAGGTTTTGAGTGTCAGTGGGACAAGCAGGGTTTACTATTCGTCTATCAGACTAAGCAAAAGCTGGACGCCTACGAACCAACTAATCAGCTTCTGGCGGAACAATTCGATGAGCCGGCAAGCAAGCTCTCTGCGAGCGAGACGCTTGAATTGGAGCCGGCGCTGAAGCCAACAGTAGCAGGCAGTTGGTACTACCAGCACGACGCCCACCTTCGTCCTGACCTCCTGATAGCTACGCTTCGTGGGCGGCTCAAGGACATGGGTGTTGAGATTCGCGAAGAGTGTGCTTTCGAATCTTTGGTAGGGCGTATAAATGCTTCAGCGGCCTGTACGCAGACTGGTGAGATCGCATTTGATCACTGCGTTGTAGCGTGTGGTGCCTGGTCACCGAAATTGAATGCGCAGCTCGGTGTCAAGATTCCGATAGAGCCCGGAAAAGGGTATTCAATAACAACGCCACGTCCCGAGAAATGCCCTCGCATACCGATGATTTTCCCAGAGCATCGTGTAGCTGTCACACCGCTACGTGATGCATACCGCCTGGGATCAATCATGGAATTCGTCGGGTGGAATGATCAGATTTCTGAGCAGCGGTTGCGTCTGTTGACAGATGGTGCATCGAACTACTTGCACACACCTGTAGGCAACCAGGTAGACGAGCGGTGGTACGGTTGGAGACCGATGACTCCTGATAGTATTCCGATCATTGGGAAGTGTCCGGGTTGGACGAACGTGTGGCTCGCAACGGGCCACAACATGTTAGGGCTGAGTATGGCACCTGCGACAGGAAAGCTGGTTGCAGAGTTGCTGAGTGGTCAATCACCGCATGTTCCTGCAGCCCCCTACCGTCTTGAGCGATTGTGAGCGACGGCGTGTTGTGGCTACCAGCTCACATTCACGTTGGTCGAGCAATTCGTGCTAATCTTGGCTGGTCCGACACCGCCGCGGAAAAGAGTTGTGCGCATGGTCTTACGGGGCTTGGTTTAGCACGCTCTGCAGCCGCAAGTCGAATGGGGGGCGGATCTGCTACACTGACGGCTTGAGCTGCCGGCAGTTCTCGAGTGGGATCAGCAAACGTTGCGATTGAAGAACAGTCGGCAGGCTGTGTAAGCACAATGAGTTCGGAGAGGCGGAATGAGTGTTTGCGATTCGACACGTCGAACAACGTGCTGGGTATTGTGTACATGTTTTTGGTTCGCATCGCTCGCGGCGGAAGCACATTCGCAGGTAGAGATTCCGGCTGATCCTGCAAAGTTTCACTTGTTTGTGCTGGCTGGTCAGTCGAACATGGCGGGCCGTGGCAAGATTACAGCGCAGGATCGGAATGCAAGTGACCGGATTCTTACTTTGGATCAGGATGATTCATGGCAAATAGCCCAACATCCTTTACACTTCGATAAACCTAAGGTTGTTGGGGTGGGACCAGGATTAGAATTTGCACGGCAGTACGCGGAAGCGCATCCTGGGATCACGGTTGGGCTAATTCCCTGTGCCGTAGGTGGTTCGTCCATTGAGGCTTGGAAGCCCGGTGGACTGCACCCGCAAACCAACACACATCCCTATGATGATGCATTGCGGCGAATGCGAGTTGCATCCTCAGTAGGAAAGATCAAAGCGGTCCTGTGGCATCAAGGGGAATCGGATTCTCGTCCCAAACGCGCAGACAGTTATCAAGCTGCGCTGGAAGAGCTCATTCAGCGAGTACGTGGTCAACTTGCGATGCCCGAGCTAACTTGGCTGATCGGCGGACTTGGACACTTTGACGGCAAGCCGTGGGATGCAGCACGGCAGCAGGTGGATGCCGCGCATCGTTTGCTTCCACGGAAGCAAGCCAAAGTGCATTTTCTGTCGAGTCGTGGGCTGGAGCATGGTGGTGACGGCGTGCATTTTAGCAGTGTTTCAGCCCGCGAGTTGGGCCGTCGCTACTGGGAAGCATACAGGTTTAGTGAACAGACTACCAATGTCCTGGAACTAAATCCGACTGCCGAGTTTCCTCGCTACAGCGAAGGAGACTTTGTTGAGTTGTCTAGCGGCGAAATCTTGTTGGTATGCACGCGGTTTCGTGGGGGCACCAGTGATCACTCTGCCGCGGATCTGATCGCGCGTCGTTCGTATGACGGTGGAGTCACGTGGTCAGCCGACGATGAAATTTTGGTTGAGGCGCAAAGTGGCTTGAACGTCATGAGTGTTTCACTTCTTAGGCTTGCAGATGGTCGCATTGGGTTGTTCTATCTACAAAAGGAGTCGATGACCGATTGTAGGCCAGTGGTGCAGTTTTCCAGCGATGAAGCTCAGTCTTTCAGCGAGCCTGTTCAGGTCGTCCCAGATGACCAAGTTGGGTACTACGTGCTGAACAACGATCGGGTCGTCCAGCTTGCCAGCGGTCGCATCATTGTACCGGTCGCGCTTCACCGAACTCCCGACATGGACGCACCTGATTGGGCAGGCAGGATTACAGCGTGGTACAGCGATGATGGTGGCTCTACCTGGCAGAGATCAGAAACGCTGCGAAACCACTACGATCAATTTGGCAAACGCGTTATGGTTCAAGAGCCGGGTGTGGTTGAGCTTGATGGCGGAAAGTTGTTGATGTGGGTGCGAAGCGATGCGGGGCATCAGCTTCAATCGACATCGGAAGATTCCGGGCGTTCATGGTCAGAGTTTTCCCCCATGCAGCTGGCATCACCTAGGTCGCCTGCGTCCATTGAACGTATTCCGACAGGTGATTTACTGGCCGTTTGGAATGACCATTCGCACGTCCCAGTGGAAAAACGGCAGAGCCGTACGCCGTTGAGTTACGCAATCTCACATGACGAAGGACAGACCTGGAGCAACAGTGCTGTGATCGCCAGTGCGCCCGATGGATGGTACTGCTATACGAGTCTGCAGGTCGTCGATGACGAATTGCTCCTTGGTACCGCCTCCGGTAAAGATCGCCGCGGTGAGCGGCTCGGGCGCATGGTGGTGAAAAAGTTCCCCATCGCTTCCCTTTATCAGCGCATCTGGGATGGCAGACTAGAGTCGCACCAGAGGATCTGGTCGCAAGCCAAGCACAACGCATTTACTGATCTGTGTAGATTTCGTGAGAAGTACTACTGTGTTTTCCGTGAGGGAACACAGCATGTTTCGCCTGATGGAGCGCTGCGTGTTCTTCAGTCAAGCGACCTCAAAGACTGGCGTTCAGTCGCGCTGGTCGAAAGCACTGAGGGAGACTTGCGGGATGCCAAGTTGACTGTCACTGACGGCGGAGAATTGATGCTGTCAGGCGCAGTAGCCTATCCCGCTTCACGCGACGCCCGACACCAATCGTTGGCCTGGTTTTCACGCGACGGAGAAACTTGGGGCAAAGCTCATCCGATTGGACCGGTAAACTATTGGCTGTGGAGAACCGTTTGGAACAGAGGGCAAGCACTGAACATCGGGTACCATACTGGAGCGAGTGACGATAGATTCGTCAGTCTCTTCTCGAGCACGGACGGCCGAAAGTTTGATACGTTGGTCGATCGGTTGTTTGAGCGAGGCTACCCGAATGAGACATGTTGGCTATTTGATGAAGATGGAACCGCGCACGTCGTGTTGCGGCGCGATGGAGATGAGCCAACAGCGCAGTTGGGTACGTCAGTTCCTCCCTATCGTGAATGGACGTGGCTGGACTTAGGGGTGCGTGTCGGCGGGCCGCAGATAATCCAAGTCCCGGACGGGCGAGTTTTCCTAGCCGGGCGATTGTACACGTCGGAAACTGCCGATGGGCGGACTATCCCCGATGTTCGTACATCGCTAATGCGGCTTGAACTGGAATCAGCGACTGTCACTGAAGTATTGCGTTTGCCTTCGGGTGGTGACACTAGCTATCCAGGTCTGCTTTGGCATGGTGGCCGACTATTCGTAAGCTACTACTCTTCGCACGAGTCCACAGCGATCGCAGAAAACCCTGACTGTCGTACCGCTATTTATATGGCGGTCGTGAAAGTCGATTGAGAAAGAACTGAGGAAAGTGAATCATGAGGCCACAGCAGTTACTTGCGTTTGCATTTCTTCTTGTGCCAGCCGTATGGGCAGCTGCCAGCGAACCGTTGCTAGATTCCGGTGACGCTCGTAGTTCGGCTACGCTTTCAACTCGTACTCATACTGATGTCAGCGACTCATCGGCGCCGGGTTCTTCGCAGCGCAGGATCCGCAACGTGTTGTTTATTGTGTCTGATGACCTGAAGGCAAGTGCGCTTGGATGCTACGGCAATCAGGTTTGTAAGACGCCCCACATCGATGATCTTGCACGGCGTGGGATGGTGTTTGAACGCGCCTATTGTCAAGGCGTATGGTGCGAACCGAGTCGTCGTTCGTTCATGTCCAGTAAATATCAAGGCATAAGCTCCAAGACGTTGGGAGAGAACTTCAAAGACCAGGGCTACTACACAGCGCGAGTTGGAAAGATTTTTCACATGCGAGTACCAGGCGATATTGTCGACGGTACGCATGGAAAAGACGTGCCGGAGTGCTGGACGGAGCGTTTTAATGCACCTGGGATGGAAGCTCATAGTCCCGGTATGTACGCCTGTCTAAACCTTAACGTATTCACGCGAGAAGAAAAGAATCGACAGTCGACGAGGATGCGGCACCGTATGTTCGTTTCGGTTGAATTGGATGATGATGGACAGCGTCAACCGGACTACCGCGCCGCCACAAAGGCTTGTGAACTTTTGGACGCTCATCACGAGGAGCCATTCTTCCTGGCGGTTGGACTCGTCAGACCCCATTATCCGATGGTGGCCCCGAAGCCGCTGTTCGAAGCGTACCCCTGGCAAGACATCACTCTTCCCAGACAAGTTGAAAATGATTTGGACGACATACCGAAGCTAGGTCAACAGCCGATGTTGACGAGCAAGAATCCGATCGGCAATTACCCTGACAATCAAAAACGAATGTGGACAGCCTATTACGCCAGCGTGACGTTTATGGATCAACAAGTAGGGCGGATTCTGGCAAAGTTGGATGATCTCGGTTTGCGCGAGTCTACGGCCGTGGTATTCACTTCGGATCATGGCTACCACTTGGGTGAGCACGAACTATGGCAGAAATCGAACTTGCATGAGGAGGTTACTCGGGTACCGCTTGTTGTATCGGCACCTGGCTTATCGCAAGGGCGGACTAGGGCTATTGCAGAGCTTGTTGATATCTATCCAACAGTGTCTGATTTGTGTGGTTTGCGAGTGCCGAAGGATATTGATGGGCTAAGCTTAAAAAACGTGTTGGTTGATTCGCAGGCAACACACCGAGAAGGTGCAATTTCATTCTACAAAGGTGCATCCTTGAGGACTGAACAGATGGCCTATATGCGGTACCAAGATCAGTCTCAGGAGTTGTACGATATGCGCTCTGATCCACTTCAGTTTCATAATTTGGCAAAGGAGCCTGAGTGGCAAGAAGAGGTGGCTCGGCTGGACGCTGAACTTTCGAAGCGACTGGCGCAGCTTAAGGCCGATGAACTTGCGGAATAGGATGTAAAGCGCTGGCGGATTTGCGTGTCCCAGACCGTTGCGTTGTATCATGCTTGTATAGGATATGCTCGAGAGTGGCCGGCGGAGTGCGGAGAAACTTAGTGGCGGAGGGTGACCGAGATTTACAAATTGGGAGCAAGGCAATGCAGAGTCAGCTTGCATTTTCGGAACGCTGCTTGTCGTTTTCGTGCTACCATGCGGATATTGATAGTTGAACAAGGTTGTATCTAGTTTCGTTCCGGCTACCGGCTTTGACATCTTCCTGCCTTGGTACGACTTAGCCGTGCGCCTGCTTGCTCGTCAGACTCGGATGCATGAAAACGTTTCTCGTATCGTTAGCCAGCGACTGCAAAAGCTGAGATTCGAAACAAGCGAAGAGTCGTCAGGTGTGCATGTCGTGGACGTCGGGTGTGGGTCCGGGACGCTGTTGGCCGGGATGAGACAGCGTGATGATCTGAATTTGACCGGAATCGACGTTGATGCTCGGATGCTACAGCAAGCCAAGCAGAAACCCGGAACCGATAGCATTAACTGGATCGCGGCGCCGAGTTGGGAAACAACTTTACCTGCTGCGAGTGCGCAAGTTGTCACCTGTACTCTACTGATGCATCATTTAGATGATGAGTCGAAGTCTCGAACACTGTCGGAAGCATTCAGGATTTCTGTCCCTGGCGGCGCAATTGTCTTAGCAGATTTCGCACACCCTGCGTCTTGGCTGGCTTGGTTACGTTTTCAGGCGGTAAGGGTAGTCGACGGACGATTGAATACTGCTGCGAATTTGGATGGGCGTCTGCCTGAAATGTTGGGCGCCGCTGGTTGGCAGAAAGTCGAGGAAGAGTTTGTATTGGCAACACCGTTAGGGACGGTAAGGGGCTACACTGCAACCAAAATGAGTGCGTAGTTGATCGAACGCAATTTCGAAGGAGAGTGCATTGAGTAGGCTTGGGTATTGTGGGGCTTTCACTTTATGGGCAGCGTTAGTTCTAGTTGCGAGTGTAGGTAATCGGGCCACCGCGACTAACAACGTCCTGTTGATTTGTATTGACGATCTACGCCCAGAGCTTAATTGCTTCGGCCGCGATTACATTGTCTCGCCGCACATCGATGATTTAGCGCAGCAAGGTGTCCTGTTCAAACGACACTATGTTCAAGCTCCGACATGCGGCGCATCGCGGTACGCGCTGCTCACTGGAAATTACGGCGGGGCTTCCAATGGTGCAATTTTCGAAAGAGCAAAACGAATAGCGGCCGGGCAGGA
>DNPC01000842.1 GCA_003501565.1 Planctomycetaceae bacterium
GGATTTCAAGGATCGCTTGGCCGGTTTGCGGGATACTGGTTATCGTCTTGCTCTACTATGTAATCACGACGTTGATCAACTCTCCCGATCTGTTTACGAGGGATCGGACGCGAGCCGCGGCAAGCAGCGCGCAGAGTTCCAGCGCTGACGGTCAAGACACATCCGCTATTTCTGATACTCGTGGATCCGATGATCCGGCTCCTGAGGACGGCGAGCTTGATTCCGAAGCAACAGACACTGCTGAAGCGGCGGACGCACAACCTGTGGCATCCCGCGTCGACATTCTGCAAAGTGTCGATAACTTTGTCTTAAATAAGCAATTTGCCGAAGCCATCGAGGCGCTCAACGACCCGAACCTTGATTCCAGTGCTCGCACTCATTACCTAGAAGCGGGAGTACTGCTGGCGCGGGGTGGTCGTGAATACGTGGATGATGCCCTAGACATGCTTGTCCAACCACAGATTGCTGAGCCCAACGATTCAACGTGGCAAGCTCTGTACGCTAGTGCACTGGTGAATGCCAGCAAGGCGGCACGGGAACGTGCGATTGAAGCCTTGGAGACGGGCAGCGGTCGAGCGGCCGTTCGGCCCGACATACAGCGAGCGATCCAATGGGCCCAAGCTCGGAGTGGCACGAGTAGTGACAAACTGGAAGAGTTGACCCGCAGGACATCGGATTTTGAAGCAAGTGACTACGACCATCTCTTCCTAGCGTTTTCGAGTTTCGCGGCGCGCCAGCTCTCGCAGGCCAAGTACCACACTTCCAAAGCCATCCGCAAACGCACGGAATATTCCTCCGATTATCCGGAGTGGCTTCGGACTGTGCATCTAACCTCGTTCGATGCGACGATCAAGAAACTGCAAGATGCTGCGAAAGCACAAAGCGGAACGTCGGAGTGAAATGCCGCGCGAGAAGCGGGCGTTTGTAGGCGTCCGGTTTCCCTCGGTCCCTGCCAGAACAAAATCTGAACTGAAAATTCGGCCCACGCCCTGCAACAGACTCGCCTGCATCTGACTTCCCTGATCTGCAAATCTGAGTCTGACTGCCCGGGTCTGCCTACCTAATTCCGAAAATCTGGGCCTGAGAACATGGTCCTGAGAACCTTCGGCAGATTCTCTGCGCTCTTGCCTGAGTGAAGTGCCGCAGCAACAATGGTGTTGTTCCCGGCAGTGTATCTAGAGTGCCAGGTGTGTCTGTTGTAAATCCAGGCGTGCCTGTCATAGATTCTGTACGGCAACTGCGGACTTACCGTGTGAGCTTCAATGCGAGTACGAAGAGTTCGGCAAAACTGGGGGCGAAATGGTATCGACCGGATAGTTAGAAGTGAGGGTGGCGTGCCGTGGTTGGTCAGTTGGCCACGTTAAAAGCTGACCAAAAAATTTAGTTGCAGACAATAGTCTAGCAATGGCAGCCTAAGACGGTTGCCCTGGCTGAGGGGGTTCGCCAGAGACGCCCGACTGCCAGTCGCAATTCTGGATCGTCTTCCACCGTGTCGGGCACGTGGAGGACTAAACTTTGCTCCCGGCTGGTTTGAACGGAAGCCTTGCTAATTGGCGTCCGAACAAGCGAGACTTAAATCATTAGCTACGCACGTAGAAGCTTTCATGGAAATATCTCGGGACGCGGGTTCGATTCCCGCCGCCTCCACTGTTTGAAAATCGGTGTCACCTTCTGACACGGACGGCTTTGAACCGCCACGCATCCTGCTTTTCCCAGGGTTTTTCTAGAGTTGACCTTTTCGCCTGCGACGGCTCCCCAAATACATGATCAACGCTACTACAGCGTTCAGGGATGCCGGTTCTGGAACCGCCGTTAGAGTTAGCGCAGCTGAACGCGTCGAGTAGTCGAGTTGGGAAACGAAGTCAGAGCCATCGAGAATCTCCGTTCTACCAATCCCAGTCAACACCGCGAGTTCGTACTCGCCCTCGGCAAACGGCTGTATCTCGAGTTCCGCGGCCATGAGTCCGTCGAGATCTTCAATGTTAAATGAGGGGTTAATGTTTACTGTAAACGCCTGCGCGCGCGAATCACTAAGCACTCTTACCAAGTCAAGCGGGGCCGCTTGCGGATGGTCTAACGACGTTGTCTCCGCCACTCCGACAATCGAAACGTCGGTTCCGACAGCCGGTCCTTTCAATTCGACGAGTACCTGGAAGTTGCCTACGTCCAAAATCCCTCCGTCGTTGGCGCCGGTCAAGTCGAGATAGACTTCAACAACTGTTGTTTGGACGCGAGAGGTTGTTTGGATTCTTGCATCATCGACAGATACTATTATGTCGGCAAGCGAATTTTGGCTCGTTACCAGATAGAGCAATAACGCTATCAGCGTCGAGTTTGCTACTTTCAAAATTTTCATAGATCGTTCCGCGTTTGAAAAAGGGCTAGTTGGGACTTCGGTCACACCTGGGGTTTCAACGTGCCCCACCACGCCGCTTCCGGTTTTCTTCTTCGAGCCAAGACAGATCGACCATTTCTCCTAGCTCAAAGTGCAAAGCTGCGAACGCCGCATCACTTTCTCCTTCACCCTCAGCCAGGGGAGCTCCGCCGTTGCCGAAGTCATCGAATGCAGTTTTCTGGCGATTAAGCTCATTGATTAGGAGCAGAGCGTCTATTGGCGAGATGACACCATCGGTGTTGACATCCAAGTTATTGCTCCAGTCTTCTCCTTCACCTTCACCGTTTTCTGATGATCGATTCAGTTGGTTGACAATGAGCAGCACGTCTATAGGCGAGAGGAAGCCATCTCTACTAACGTCATAGTTGGCATCTCCCACACGAACCCAATTCGTAGAAGAAGAACACGCATCGCCGTCAGGCAAGAACTGACCAAGGCTTGAGCGAAGCGGTCCAATGTCAGAGACAGATATGACACCGTTTGCATCCATATCGGCGAAGGCGGTATAGCTTGTATCACCTACAAAGAACCCAAGCGAGTTCCGGAGAAAGCCGACATCGGTGACGGATACTGTTCCATCACCATTTATGTCGCCTGGTAGAACCCCAAAGCTCATTGAAAAAGAGTCGCCGTTCGCAGAATCTCGTATGCACAAACACAGCCGATCGGCGTCTATCGTCGACGCGAGTTTGAGAGTGGCCGATTGATTCGATGGGTCATACTGGGGTAACTCGGCAAGTGCGTATTCGGGAACATTGATACCTTTGACAACAAATTCAAAGTTGTCGAATCGGTTGGAAACGTCTTCAGCGAATGTCACAACCAATCGATCGATGCCTGCCCAGGGTATTGCCTGGCGGGTGTCTCTGGCATCGCCCAGCACATAACCAGTTTGCTTTGACGGATCGATTTCTGCCAAGAACTCGGAACTTGTCCACGCGGACGACGTTGCACGAGTTTCACTTAACAGCCCCTGATCAAGTCGAGTCAATTCAAGCAGGTTGATGGTGATGTCACGCTCGTCTGTTAGCCCACCGGCGTCAGTCGCGATGACCGTGATTTCAAACTGTGGGGTGATGTCGAAATCGAGCGCCGAGGAATCCGATACCGAAATGACTCCCGTGATCTCATCGATCGTGAAGGGCGTATCGACTGGCTCCAAGGAAAACGCAATGGAGTCGGCGATGTCGTCGTCGGTAACAATCGCTGTGGTGATGACCGTACCGTTGACTGAAAACTCATCGACCTCAAACACCGCTGCAGGTAATTGCAAATGGGGAGCAAACTCGCTTAAGTCATTGACATGGATCGTTACCAGGGCGGTGTCCGACGCACCCCAAAAGTCCGTGACTGTCGCGAGCAAGGTAAAGCTCTGCGTGGTCTCCGCATCTAGCAATTCTTCATTGACGGTGATTTCACCCGTGTCCGGATCAATTGTGAATTCGGGTGCTTCCGTAGGCTCGCCCTTACCCGCGTTCTGTGTTGCTTCAAAACCAAGTGACTCGCCGCCAGTGATTGACAAGCGAATCACACTGTCGTCCACGCCGCCAATGGAAAGCTTGCCAAGCACCTCATTTCCGTTGATATCACCATCGGCAGAAGCGCGTAACAGACCACCGATGCCAGCAGCTGCAATCCGTGAATTAATGTCGCTCGCTAGATCTCCCAGGGTCGTGTTGTCTGCCAGATCGGCGTCGCTCAGCAGCAAATCGATGGTTAGCGAAGTTTCACTGGGCAGTCCACTATTGATTGTGATGGCAAGCGCAACGTCCTCCGCTGGTAGACCATCGACCGGACCATCCGAGGTTGCCGTCATCGCCAGCAACTTGGGGAGCTCTGTTAACTGGTAGGTTAGTGCGCCATCGTCGGTGGCGGCCAATGTTCCAACGACTGTTCCAGTTGTTGAATTCTCATCCACCGAGAATGTTTGGTCATCCACTACCGGTACTGTGTTGGTGTAGTCACCCACGACGGCAAAAGTGCTCTCGGTCAGCGACAGTCCACCATCGTCGTCCTCGACATAGATCTCAATATCGTAGATGTCTCGCGCACTATACGCTCGTGTGGCAGTAACAGTGCCGAAGCCCGTGGTGCTATCGTAGGTCCCGTTGGCTGTGGTGGTCGTACCATCCCCCCAGTCAATCGTGGCCGTGTAGATGTCAGAAACCCCAGCCGGATCCTCGAAGGTTGCCGTGACTGTGACAGCTTCTCCAATGGCCTTCGCCGTCGCGATGGTCGTCGCATTGCTGAGCGGTTCGAAGAGATTCGGAGCCACGTTATTGACGGTGATCGTCTGCGTATTGTCACCGGTACTGAATGGATCGGCTTGGTCGGTGGCGGTCACGACAATGTCAAAATCGTCGCCAGTCGTAGAAGTCGGATTGTCGTCAGCGTACACGTGCGTTGCAGAGAATGTGCCGTTCACCACCGTCGGAGCTGACGTGTTCCCATCACCCCATTCGATCAGAATGCTATGCGTGTCAACCACTCCTGGGTCGGTAATGAAGCCGGTAAGGCTGACTGTCGTGCCTTCGTCGACCGGCGACGGATCGAAGGTGTAGGCGACAACCGGAACACCGTTGTTCACCAGGATGACAACACTTCGCGTTTCGCTAGTACCTCCATCGTCGTCAAACAGCGTTGCCTCAATCGTATAGCTGCCATCATTCTTGTATTCGTGAACAACGCGGAAGTCCGTTGCGCCCACATCCAGCGGACGTTCGTCATCCCCCGTGTTGTCACCCCAGTTGACTACCAAGCGGAAGCTGTCCTTTTCTCCGGCATCGGTGAAACTACCAGTCAAGGCAACT
This sequence comes from Planctomycetaceae bacterium, assembly GCA_003501565.1. Taxonomy (GTDB): domain Bacteria; phylum Planctomycetota; class Planctomycetia; order Pirellulales; family Pirellulaceae; genus Aureliella. The sequence goes on from DNPC01000842.1 coordinate 5,206, forward strand.
GTGTCGCCCTCGATGACAAGTGAAATGCCTGAGTCGTTCTTAGCGACCAAGGTATCGGCGAGCACAGGATCCACATTCGCCACATCGACCACCTTGGTGAAGCTGTCGTAAGTGCCTTTGTCATCCTCAGCCGTTACGGAAATCGTCAATGCATCCGAGTCATCCTGGAAGGTATGTTGCACAGTGATCGGACTTGTACGCCCTGCGCTCGAGACTTCTTCAATCGCCGTTCCGTCATCCCAATCGATGTAGAAGGTGATGTCGCCGTCGGTGGTACCCGAGTCACTGAAGGAGATGGAAAGCTCGTAAACCGAACCTTCTTGAGCAGACTCCTCTCCGCTCAGTGCGATCACGGGTGCAACATCATTGACGATAAAGGTCGTCGTATACTCACTGCTCCCTCCGTCTTGGTCGCTGACGATACCACGTACGGTAAGGGGACCGTCGGCCAATAAGGCTTCTGCTGGAATGGGTGCAGAAGAACTTGATACATCGATGACTTCAAAGCTCCCGTCGTTGCCGAAGTCAAAACTGTAAGTGAAAGAATCACCGCTGGCCGGATCGAATACGGAATCAATCGAGACTCGATAGATGCCGGTGGCAGTGCCTTCATCGACACCCGTGGATGGAACGTCGGTGGAAAGCACGCCGGTTGGAGAGACATTGATGATGTTCAGAGTGTTCAGTTCCTCTACGATCCGCGTCGTGATCGAACCATCGGATTCGATGAAGGGATATGTCACCCTGAACGTGATATCGATGAAACCGTGATTGCTCCCGTCGATCCCCAGAGC